>JBJEQI010000158.1:0-2202 GCA_051881675.1 Acutalibacteraceae bacterium | reverse complement strand
CTCCCTTCCTTTTCGGCGGTTTCGGTGCGCGAGCAAAGCGGCGCGGATATTTTGAAGGATGTCTGCCATGTAGACGCCGAAACGGTGGCGGACCCCGTATTTCTGCTTTCCCGCGGGGAATGGGAGGAGCGGTTTATAGACAAAAAGCCGCCCGAAAAGCCATATATTTTCGCCTTTTGCCTGCATGAGCATAATGTTTACCGCTGTGCCGACGAGCTGAAGCGGCAAACGGGGCTGGACATTATCTGTGTGGCGGACGGGCTGAGGGCCCGAGTGGACGGCAAGTGCATCAAAGCGCCGTCGGTCGGCGAGTTTTTGAATCTGATTTATCATGCGGACTATGTTGTGACCGATTCATTTCATGTCAGCGCTTTTTCGGTAATCTTTGAAAAGAATCTGAAGATCGTGCTGAAAAGCGCCTATCAGGGGCTTAACGATCGGCTGATTTCGCTTGCTGAATCGCTGAATCTGCGCAACTGCATTGTCGATGCGGAGAATTTGGATGACCTTGCCCGCGAAACTGTATTTGACAATACAGCCGCTTTGTTGTATGATAAGATAAAACAGTCCAAGGATTTTATAGTCCATTCTTTATCTTGATCGGAGTAACAATGAAGCTGAAACTGAAGTTTTATAAAATGAGCGGCTTTGACGTCGTCTGCTTTGCGTATCTCGCCGTGTATATTATGCTGTTTTTCAGCGGCTCAACCTTTTTAAGCCGATACCTTATTGTATTGATGATGCTTGAAATCGTTTTGCTCGCCGCGATGGTCTTTATCAAGCAGGTCAAGACAAATGCTGTGTTTGACCCGCGCACGGCGGGGCTTAATTTGTTTTTGATCGGCTTTATGGCGTTTTTGATCTGCCAGTATCATGTCGCATTTATTCCCGCGTATAACATCATCTATCTGCGGCGCTTTGCGGTGTTTTTTGTATTTATGCTGTTCATACCGCGCTGTGAGTTGGTGTATTCGCAGATCAAGCTGACAAAAATCTATTCCTTTTTCGTCGGTGTGTCTATTTATATTGCCACACTGCTCAAAGGATATAAGTCCGGCGGACTGGTCGGCAACTATCAGTTCGCAGGTATGATGATGTCGATCGCCTGTATCTTGTTCGCCTTTGAGCTGTTTGCGAGCCGAAAGGATATTCTGCTCAATATCATCGGTCTGATCGTCTGCCTCGGCGCGCTGATGATCTCGGGCAAGCGTATGTTCGCGATCCTTGCCGTGGCAGGATTTTTGGTTGCCTTTCTGCTCAACAGCAACCGCAAGAATTTTGCCCGCATGATGGTGATACTCCTTGTCGTCGGCATCGCGGTGGCGGTGCTGTATCACGCGGTCGACCCCGTGCGGAATCTGTTTGACCGCTTTATTGAGGCGCTCAATACCGAGGATATGTCCGAAGCGACCAGCGGCCGCTCGAATATGTGGCGCATCGCCATGGACATTTATCATGAGAACCCCGATTACGGAATCGGCTTCGGCGCTTTTGCCAAGTATACCGAGCAAAACTATGCGGCGTATTATTCCGCGCATAATATGGACTTCTTTTTGACGCACAACATCTATTACGGTCTGCTGTGCGAAACGGGCAACATCGGTACGGCGATGATGATCGGCTGGTTTCTCAGCGCGCTGGGGTATACCGCCTATTGGTGGGCAAAGTGCAGAAAATGCGAGAATACGATGTTCAAATACATTCTCGGTTATTCCCTGCTTATCCAGCTTTGGTTTATCGCCTATGGCTGGTCGGGCAACGGTATCTATGATTTTCACGAGATGTTTTTCTATGTCACCGCGATCTCGGCGGCGCTCTCCGCCCGCAGAGGATATAAGCTGTATCTCCAAAGCGCGGCGAACGATGCAAAAGGCGCGGAGGAAACCTGCCAAAAGGAGGAGATTGCGGATGCGCGTGTTTGCAGTTAAGCATAAATCGCCCGCGGCGCGGCGGTCGTCGCAGTCGGGCGGGCTGTTTTCGGCGGCTGCCGAGGTGATTCTTGCCCGCGGCGGCGTAGTTTACGGCTGCTTCGGCAGGATCGAAGACGGGCGTGCGGCGGCGTCGCATATCCGCGTGGATTCCTTGCAGGAGCTGGATAAGATCAAAGGCTCGAAATATGTGCAAAGCTGTGCCTACCTGTGCTACGGCGATCTGATTAAGGATCTTAAGGAGGGCAGGCAGGTGCTGTTCGGCGGTACTTCC
>JBJEQI010000157.1:0-9648 GCA_051881675.1 Acutalibacteraceae bacterium | reverse complement strand
ATGCGCGCTGCCCGCGCAGTACGCCGACCGCGTGTATGTCGATTGGAACAGCGAGCCTTGCTTTGCAGGCGGCAAACACGGCTATGTCATCAACAACGATTATTTCGGCGGCAATCTCGCGGGCATTACCGAGAAGCTCGGGTATTTGCAGTCGCTCGGCGTAACGGCGATCTATCTGAATCCGATCTTTGAGGCGCATTCCAACCACCGCTATAACACCGCCGATTACAGGAAGATCGACCCGACGCTCGGAACGAATGAGGATTTTTGCACGCTTTGCCGCGAGGCCAAAAAGCACGGAATCGGCGTTATTCTCGACGGCGTTTTTTCCCATACAGGCTCGGACAGCATCTATTTTAATAAAGAAAACCGCTATGACAGCGTCGGCGCGTGGAATTCGCCCGACTCGCCGTATTATCCGTGGTATAAATTTGAGCCGAACGGCAAATATGCCTCGTGGTGGGGCTTTGAAACGCTGCCCGAGGTCAATGAGGAAAACGAGTCATTTTGCGAATATATCACGGGCGAGGGCGGCGTGATCGACTATTGGATGGGGCTGGGCGCTTCCGGATTCCGGCTGGACGTTGCCGACGAACTGCCCGACAGCTTTATCGAAAAGATTCGCCGCGCCGTCAAGCGGAGCAATCCCGAGGGCTTGCTCATCGGCGAGGTTTGGGAGGACGCGTCGAATAAGGTCAGCTATTCCAAACAGCGCCGCTACCTCATGGGCGACGAGCTGGACAGCGTGATGAACTATCCGTTTGCCAATGAGATTCTGCGGTTTGTGCGCAATTGCGGCGGCGTGGATTTTATGAACCGTGTGCGGCAGATCATCGAGAACTATCCGCCCGATACGCTGCACGTTTTGATGAATCTTCTTTCCACGCACGATACCGAGCGGCTGATCACCGCGCTCAGCGGCGAGCCTGCCGCAGGGCGCGACCGCGAGTGGCAGTACCGCTGTCGGCTCACAAATGAGCAGCGGCGGCTGGGCGAGCAGCTTGTCCGCCTTGCGGCGGCGCTTCAGTTCACGCTCCCCGGCGTGCCGAGCATTTACTACGGCGACGAGATTCTGACCGAGGGGTACCGCGATCCGTTCAACCGCGCCTCATTTAAGTGGGACGCGCTCGAGCGGGAAAAGGAGACGGTGAATTTTTATAAAAAGCTGGGCGTTTTGCGCGCTGTTTGCCCCGCGCTGAAAGCGGGCGACTTTATTCCCGCGCAGTACGATTATAACGGCGTGTCGTATCTTCGCGTGTGCAGCGAGGGCGAGCTGCTGGTGATGGTCAACCCCTCGTCGTATGAATACGACTTCTGGCTCCCGCCCGCGTGGGAGAACGACGTGCTCCTCTTCGGCGAAAACAATATCGCGGACGGCAGAATTCAGGTTCCGCCGCGCGGTTTTGCGCTGATGGGCAGGGGAGAGTGGACCGATGAATGTATTAAGCGGCTCTCCTGCGTCGAATAAGGCACCGTCGGATTTAAGCGGCGGATAAGTCGCAGTTGTGCGCTGAAAATTGCCCCTCCGGCAGAGAACGGCACTCACAAATTAGACCGAAAAAGCGCGAATTTTCACCCTTTGTTTGGAGTTTGATAAAATAATGGAAATTCATGCAATTTTGCAAAAAACGGCGGCGTTAAGCCAAATTATTGATAAGAAAAAATTTCTCTTTTACAGTATGTAAGTTTACATAAAAAGTTGCTGTAAAAAGTTTTGAACATGGCAAAATTCGGCTTATTTAAGCCGAATTTTTGATAGATCGGTCGTGTTATGAACATTATTGACCGAGTTTTCTACATCTATTATGTAAACGTGTGATTATACAGACCGTATAATTTTATCTGTTGGATATTTCACTGCACAAAATGCTGAAAATTATCACGAATCAGCGCCGCCCGTTCACCAAGACAGGCTGAAAACCGCGCGGGGCATTTTTTGCCGAAATCAGACATGATCATGGTCAGCGGTTTTGTCTGCCGCCGATCGGCGCCGAGCGCGAGATAATAATTTTTCCCCAGCAGGAACAGTCGGCATTTATCTATGGCTATTTTGTGCGATTTTACGGCGGCTATGCAGTCATATGCGTCAAAAAATTCCGCAAAGCGGAAAATCAGGCAGCGGGATTTGAGTTTGATCGTTTTTCGGTTTTGCGCGCGGCGGGCAGCCGCCCGATCATCGGACGGGCGCTCATTTTGCTGTTCGCAGTCGCTTTGGCGGCGGATGATCATTTCGATCAGCAGTTCGCCGTTATGCTGTTTGGCCGCAAAGTCCACAATCAGCGGCTCAGTCGGTCGGCGGAGCAGTCCGAGCGCGGTTTTTTGTTCAATTTGCGCGATCATGCGCGTCATCAGCCGCGCGGTGGGGGCGCTGAGCGCGCAGGCACACAGCGGGCGATGCTCGGCGGCTGCCCGCAGCAGCTTGCCGATGTCGGGCGACGTCAGCAGCATCAGGCGGCTTTCCTCGGCGCTTAATAGTATTTTCAGTGTCGATCCGTTTTCACAGCTGTATTGCATCGTCGTCAGCCTCCGAAAATCATTCTGATTGTATTGTATGATTTTTCGGCCCCGCCTGACAATTCGTGTGCGATAACATTATGGTGAGCGCAGCATATGATAAAAGTACGGCGGCGCTTTGAGCGCGGGTATCTCCCGCGGGCAGTCATACCGCCGAATCCGAGAGGAACGGTGATAATATGCTGTTTGAAACGGTGCTGATTTGCCTTGTTTTCGTATTTGCGGTGATCGGGCTTGGCTGCGCGGTGTGCGGGGTGACGCGGGCGATCTTCTGCAAAGGCCTCCCCGACAGCTGTGTAACGCTGATTCCACTGCGCGGCGAGGACGCGGATATTCTTCTGCGCAGCGGGATCGAGCAGATAGCGTATCTGCGCATATACGATGAGGCGGCTTATTCGCACAGAATCTACGCCGTTGACTGCGGCCTCGGCGAGCAAATGCGGCGGGCGTGCGGCGCTGTTTGCGAAGACGCGCAGATCGAGCTGATCGCGGCGGAGGAACTGCCGCAAATTATGGGCATACAGGATATATAAACGCAGAGTAAACGGAGCTTTCGGAATGGAACAGGAAAAAGTCGTTATGCTTTCGGGCATGGTGGAAAACATTACATACCGCAACGACGAAAACGGTTATTGCGTGCTTGATCTCGACGCGGGCGGCGAGCTGGTTACGGTGGTCGGCACAATGCCGCTGATTTCGGTCGGCGAGTCGATCACCGTCAAGGGAGAGTATATTGTTCATCCGACCTACGGCGAGCAGCTCAAGGCCTCGCTGTGCGAGCGGCGTGCGCCCGCCACCGAAGCGGCGGTTCTGCGCTATCTTTCCAGCGGCGCGGTCAAGGGCGTCGGCCCCGTGACGGCTGGCGCGATTGTAGACAAATTCGGCGCGTCGGCGCTTGAGGTGATCGAAAACTCGCCCGAGCGCCTGGCGCAGATACGCGGAATATCGCTGTCGAAGGCGGTCAATATCAGCGAGGAATATAAAAAGCAGTTCGGCGTGCGCGAGGTGCTGATCGCGCTCTCCGAGCTGAACATCACCGCCGCCGAAGCGCTGAGAATCTATAATAAGCTGGGCGCTTCGAGCGTTGACAAGATTCGGGAGAATCCGTATACACTCTGCTCGGAGGGAATCGGATTCGGCTTTGTCCGCGCGGACGAAATTTCCTCGTCACTGCATCATAAAATCCCCGTGGATTACCGCATCAGCGCGGGTATTGAGTATATTCTGCGCCATAATCTGAACAACGGTCATACCTGTATCCCGCGCGGCAAGCTGACCGCGACTGCGGTTAAGATGCTCGGCTATGAGGAGGAGAAAATCACAGCGGTACTGGAGCGCATGACGGGCGAGGGCAAGCTGCGCGTCTGCGATATTGAGGCCGAGCCGTTTGTGTTTTTGCCGTATATGTTTGAAGCCGAGCAATACTGCGCGAACCGTATCGCGCTGATGAGAAAGATTCCGCCGCGGGAGATCGCGGTTCATGCCTCGCGGCTGAAGCAGTTTGAGGAGAAAAACGGACTGATTTATGACGAAATGCAAAAGTCCGCGATCAAAAATGCGCTTTCAAGCGGTATGCTCGTTCTGACAGGCGGTCCGGGAACGGGCAAGACCACCACGCTCAACGCCATTATTACTTTGCTTGAAGAGGCGGGCTGCGCGATCTCGCTTGCCGCGCCGACAGGCAGGGCGGCGAAGCGCATGACCGAACTGACAGGCAGAGAAGCGAAAACCATCCACCGTTTGCTGGAGGTCGAGTGGGGCGAGGGAGATCGCCCTGTTTTTCGCAGGGATGAGAAGAACCCGCTGGATACCGATGTGATCATTGTGGACGAGCTGTCCATGCTGGACGTCCAGCTCTTTGCCAGCCTGCTGAAATCTATGACGATGAATTGCCGCCTGATCATGGTCGGCGACGTTGACCAGCTGCCGAGCGTGGGGGCGGGCAACGTCCTCGGCGATCTGATCGAGTCGGGTATGATACCGACGGTGCGCCTTGATCGGGTGTTCCGTCAGTCGCGGGAGAGCCTGATCGTCACCAATGCGCACCGCATCATCAACGGAGAAATGCCGATCGTTCAAAAAGACAGCGACTTTTTTGTGGTTTCGGCAAAAGGCGGCAAAGCCGCGGAGCTGATCTCCGATCTTTACTGCGAGCGTCTTTCCCGCGCTTATGGCTTTTCGCCGCTCGAGGATATTCAGGTGCTCTGCCCGTCGAAAAAGCGCTCCTGCGGAACGGTGGCGCTCAACGGCATATTGCAGGAGCGGATCAATCCGCCCGACCGCAAAAAGCGGGAATACGCGCACAAGGGCGTGATCTTCCGCGAGGGCGATAAGGTCATGCAAAGGTGCAATAATTATGATGTGATCTGGACGAAGGACGACGGGACCGAGGGAAGCGGCGTTTTCAACGGCGACATCGGTCTGCTGGAACGGGCGGATCCCGCAATAGGAGCAGTCACCGTCCGCTTTGACGATAAAACAGCGGTTTTTGCGGGCGAGCAGCTGGATGATCTCGAGCTTGCCTATGCGATCACGGTGCATAAAAGCCAGGGCAGCGAGTTCGACTGCGTGGTTTTGCCCGTGACCGATATTCCATCGATGCTCTGCTACCGCAATCTGTTTTATACGGCGGTCACAAGGGCGAAGAAGATGCTGGTGATCGTCGGCAGCGGTTATGAGATCAAGCAAATGATCGATAATAATGTCAAAACTCTGCGCTATACTGCGTTCTCGCATTTTCTAAGGCGCGCGGTCGAGGCGGGAGGTGCCTACGGTGAGCCGTAATCTTAGATACAGCGGCGAGGCGAGAACCGCGCGGCAAAAAGCCGCTGATGTGCTTCGCCACTGCCTGTTTCCGAACCGCTGTGCCGCCTGCGGCAGGGTCGTGACCTGCGATACGCTCTTTTGCCGCGAATGCGAGAGCGATCTTCCAGAGGTGACGGGGCTTGTCTGCAAACGGTGTTTCTCTCCGAAAGACAGCTGCCTATGCGGCCGCTATCCGCCGCAGTATGAGCGGGTATGTGCGCCGTTTGCCTATGACGGCTCGGTGAAACGGGCGCTGATTTCACTCAAACGGTATAAAAATGAGCGGCTCTGCCGTATGCTCGGCGAATATATGGCGCGGGAGGCGTCGTATCAGTTTGGGGATATGGAGTTTGACTGCGTGGTCCCCGTTCCGATGTTTCAAAAAAGGCGGCGGGCGCGCGGCTACAATCAAAGCGAGCTGCTGGCTGAGCAGGTCGCCGAGGCGCTGGATGTGCGGCTCGAGCGCGGACTTCTGACGCAAATCAAAAACAGCGCCGCTCAGCACAGTCTCGGGCTTTCACAGCGGCAGAAGAATATCGAGGGTATTTATATCGCAGGGCATACCGATTATCAGCGGATTTTGTTGGTCGATGATATTATCACCACCGGCTTTACCATGTCCGCCTGCGCTGCGGCGCTGAAAAGCGCAGGTGCGGCGGAGGTTTACTGCGTCGGCGCCGCAAAAGCCGTTATGCGCTCCGGCACGGTGGAAAAAGAGCAAATTTGAGCAGTCTGACCGCGCCTAACGGCTCACGGCAGTGTAGGATGAACAGCGGCGGATCGGGCGATAGCCGTACAGCTATATGTACATTACAGTGCCGCATTTTCGGCGGCACTGTCGACGGGAAGCCGATTAGAACTCGTTTCTCTCGCTCTGGCTCTTGCTCTCGTTCTCGTTCTGATTCTTGTTCTGGCTCTGGTTGTTCTGGTTTTTGTTCTGATTCTGATTCTTGCTCTGGTTCTGGTTGTTCTGGTTTTTGTTCTGATTGTTTTCTGACATGATGGTATCTCCTTTTTTATAGTATCACGTTCTTTTCAGATAAGCCGCCGATATTGCGGTTTATCCGTTAGATAGTGTGTGAACATTCGGGCGAACTATTCAAAATTTTTTTGTAAATTTATGGAAATTCAGCGGGAGGCGGCTGTGGCAAAAACGATTATCTGCGCGAATGAATATTTTCAGCGCCTGTTCGGTCAGCGGGTGTATAAGCTGGCGCTGGACGGCGGCATGACCTGCCCGAACCGCGACGGAACGTGCGGAAGCGAGGGCTGCATTTTTTGCCTCGAGGGCAGCGGGAGCTTTGCCGAGCCGTTTTGCGGCGATGTTGCCTTGCAGATCGAGCGGGCGAAAAGGCGCGTTTCGGCGAAAATGAAAAACGGCAAATATATCGCCTATTTTCAGAGCTATACCAATACGTATGCGGATACAGACTATCTGAAATCGCTGTTTTTGCCCGCCGCCGCGCATCCCGACATTGTCGCGCTGTCGATCGGCACAAGACCCGACTGTCTGCCCGATGATGTTTTGCGGCTTCTTGCGGACATCCGCAAAATAAAACCCGTTTTTGTCGAGCTCGGGCTACAGACCGTTCACCCCGCCACCGCCGCGTATATCCGCAGGGGATATGATTTGGAGATATATGATCGCGCGGTCAGCCGCCTGCATGAGATCGGAGTGAATGTTGTGACCCATGTCATTCTCGGTCTGCCGTTTGAAGACAGGCGCATGATGCTCGATACCGTGAAATATGCAGGCGGGAGCGCCGACGGCGTTAAATTGCAGTTACTTCATGTGCTTCGCGGCACCGAGCTGGCTAAGCGGTATGCGCGCGGTGAATTTGAAACGATGACTCTCGAGCAGTATGTCGGCGTGCTGTGCGACGGCATCGAGGCGTTACCCGAGCATTGCGTCATCCACCGCATGACGGGCGACGCGCCGCGGGCGGAGCTGATTGCGCCCGCGTGGTCGGCGGATAAAAAGCGGGTGCTCGGCGCGGTCAATTCAGAGCTTGCAAGGCGGGGAATCGTCCGCGCGGGATCGGCGGAAAATGCGGCTTTTTGACGAGGATTACACCGTTTTGATAATTTCGGTTGACAATTGGGCAAAATAGGTGTAGAATAGTTGTCACTGTGCCGCGTTTGGCGGTTGTGTTTCATGAATTACGGCGGCTTTTTGCCGCTCGTTTTGTTTTTTAGGAGTTTTTAGTGAGTTAGTATGCGTATCCGAATATCCGATCACTTCACGGCACCGCGGGTGATGAGATTTGCTCTGCCGTCGGTCGTGATGATGATATTTACCTCGATCTATACGGTGGTCGACGGTGTTTTTGTATCCAATTTCGCGGGAAGCAACGCGCTTTCCTCGATCAACATTATTTTCCCCGCGATCAATATTGTCGGCTCGATCGGCTTTATGCTGGGAACGGGCGGCAGCGCCGTTGCGGCGATGAAGCTCGGGCAGGGGCGGCGGGACGAGGCGAACAACTGCTTTTCCATGATCATCGCGGTCATAGTCGCTGCGGGCGTGGTTTTGTCGGCGCTCGGCATTTTGTTTGTCCGCCCGATCGGTTATCTGATGGGCGCGAGCGACCTTTTGATCGACGACTGCGTAACCTATGGAATCATCCTGTTTGCGGGCGTTTCGGCGTTTATGCTGCAAACGACCTTTCAAACCTTTTTTGTCGTTGCCGAAAAGCCGCATTTGAGCCTTTTGCTGACGGTGATGGCGGGCGTTGCCAACATGGTGCTCGATTATGTTTTCGTCGCCGTGCTGGGGCTCGGTATCGCGGGCGCGGCGTATGCTACCGTGATCGGTTATATCATCGGCGGCGTGATTCCGCTGATCTACTTTTTCAGCCCCAACAGCTCGCTGCTGCGGCTGAAAAAGCCGAAATTTAATCTGCGTATCCTGCTGGGATCCTGCGCAAACGGCTCGTCCGAGATGATGACCAATATTTCCATGTCGATCGTCACCCTGCTTTATAATTTGCAGATGATGCGCATGATCGGCGAGGACGGCGTCGCCGCGATCACGGTCATTATGTATCTCAATTTTGTGTTTGTGGCGGTCTTTCTCGGCTATTCGATGGGAACCGCGCCGATCGTCGGCTATAATTACGGCGCAGGCAATCACCGTGAATTGCAGAATCTGTTTTGTAAAAGCCTGGCAATCATCGGTATCGCCGGCGTTGCGATGACCGCGCTGTGCATTCTGCTCGCGTCGCCGCTGTCGGGTATGTTCGTCGGGGCGAATCCCGCTCTCGCCGCTCTTGCCACGCGCGGAATGATCATTAACGCTTTTTCCTTTTTGATCTGCGGCGTGAACATTTACGCCTCATCGTTTTATACCGCGCTGTGCAACGGCAAAATATCCGCGCTCATCTCATTTTTGCGCGCGTTTTTGCTTCAGGCGGCGATGATCTATCTGCTTCCGCTGTTCATGGGTATTGACGGCATCTGGGCGGCGCTGACCGCGGCGGAGCTGCTGACGCTGATCGTGACTGTGATCTGCTTTGTGAAGCTCAACGGGCGGTATCACTATCTGCGGTCGAAGCGCGACGCGGCGCCCGAGGAGTGCTGTGCGAAGTCGACGGCACTTGATGCGGACGACGACTGATATAGCGGGTATATCGCGAACAGCTTATAACAAATAAAACAGACGAAGCGAAAATTCGCTTCGTCTGTTTTTAGATAGGTATGATGCCGTACGGACGTTATTCGACTGTAACCGATTTTGCCAGATTGCGCGGCTTATCCACATCGCACTTGCGCGCTTTGGCAATATAATATCCCAAAAGCTGGGTGGGAATGACCTCCAGTGTGCTTTCAAACAGCTCGAGCGTCGAGGGGATGGTGATAATATTGTCGATCTCGCTGTTTTTGATGTCGGCGGTGAGCATATTATCGTTGGTCAGCATCAGCACTTCGGCGCCGCGCGCTTTGACCTCTTTGATGTTGCTGAGCGTTTTCGGCATGAGCCTTGCGCAGCAGGCAAGCGCGATAACCAGCGTATCGTCTTCGATAAGCGAGATCGGGCCGTGCTTTAACTCGCCCGCGGGATAGGCGTCGGAATGAATATAGCTGGTTTCTTTCAGCTTGAGCGACGCTTCGAGCGAAACGGCATAATCCAGATTCCTGCCGATGAAGTAGGCATGCTCAAGATAGGCGTAACGCTGAGCAAGCCGCTCGATCTCGGGGCTGAGCTTCAGAATTTTCTCCACCTTTTCGGGCAGTCGGCAAAGTTCGTCGATATAGCTGTGATAAGTCTCATTGTCGATTTTTTCAAGCGTTTTCGCCATATACAGCGTCAGCAGATACATAACGATCAGC
>JBJEQI010000156.1:0-9735 GCA_051881675.1 Acutalibacteraceae bacterium | reverse complement strand
TATCGGCAGAATCTATATCAGCATTAACAACGCGCCGCAGTATGTGATCCGAAGAAGCGTCAACACCGGGGAGGACGGCAATGCAGACAAAAAGTAAACGCAGCCGGATTTTAAGCTTTGTTCTGCTTCATGCGATACTGCTGATGTATTCGTTTTGCAGTGTGTTTTCCAAGCTGGCGGCGTCGGCGGAATTTATGTCGTTTCGGTTTGTGCTGTATTACGGCTTGATGCTCTTGATACTCGCCGCTTATGCGCTGCTTTGGCAGCAGGTGCTGAAAAGAATGCCGCTGAACACCGCTTTTGCCAATAAGGGCGTCGTGATCATTTGGGGAATGATCTGGGGCGCGCTTATTTTCTCGGAGGCGATCAAATGGTATATGATCGTCGGCGCGCTGATCATTTTCTGCGGTATAGTATTGGTGGTGAGCGACAATGAGTGAGGGCGCTTTGCAGATCGTTTTTTCAGCTGTGTTTATTGTGAGCGTGCTGGTTTCGTCTGTTTCTCAGGTCATGCTGAAATCCAGTGCGAACAAAGACCACGGCGGCGGAATAAAGGAATATCTCAACCCGACGGTGATCATCGCTTACGGGCTGTTTTTTCTGGCGACGCTGATAACGGTTTTCGCTTATAAAGTCGTGCCGCTGTCGATGGGGCCGATTCTGGAAAGCAGCGGATATATATTTGTCGCGGTGCTGTCGGTTGCGGTGCTGAAAGAAAGGATGTCCCGCAAAAAGCTGATCGGAATGCTTCTGATACTTATCGGAGTCGCGCTGTTCAGCTGCGGGGGAATGATAGGTTAACAAAGGAGAATGAAATTGAACGGGAACAGCAGCAGACTTGCAAACAGCAGATTTGCAAAATATTACATGAGCGACAGGATAACATGGTTCGAGTGGTTTATTGCAGTGTCGGCCGCATTGCTTGTCTTTTGCAGCACTGCTTACAGTGATTTAAAAAGCCTTACCATTTGGTCGACAAATATATGGGACGTAACACTGGACAGTAATATTTTCCATCTGTATGAATACAGTGCCAAAAATGTTTACGGTGCGCCCCACCAGTTTATGGGCAGCGAGCTGATGTCCGTTTTACCTTGGTCGATATGGAATTTGCCTATATGGATAGCTCAAAGATTCTTTGGCAAAATTATAGTAAAATCCCCTCTGTCGCTTGCTTGGTCAAAGCTGTTTTTGGTTGTGCTGAGCGTTGTTCTGCTGTACTACACCTATAAGATCTGCATGTTGATAACAGGCGACCGTGTAAAAAGCCGTTGGTGTATGTTTTTTACTGCCAGTTCTTTTCCTATTTTACTCGGAGTTTGCTATGCAGGACAAAATGATATTTTGATGATTACTGCATCGGTGATTGCAATATATTACATGATTTCCGATAAATCGATAAAGTTTCTGATTTGGTCGGCAATTGCCATTTCGATAAAGCCTTTCTTTTTACTGGCGTTTATCGCAGTGCTTCTTTTAAAAGAAAAAAATGTTATCAAAATTATTCTCTATACACTTGTCGCAATGATTGGGATTTTTCTGCAAAAGCTGATGTTTTATAATGCACCGATGTATGAGGAATCAATGAACAGCGGTCCGTCAGTGGGAATGATTAAGACAATGTTCCCGCAGAATATAAAAACAGCGTTCGGTCCTATATCATTTTTTGCAATAGCTTTGGTTGTGATTTGTTTTTATGCGTATACAAGAAACTTTTCAGACAGCAAAGGCGGCGCAGACGCTAATCTTTATTCAAAATATATTATTTATATAATAAATTTAGTATATTTCAGCTATCTGATATTTTCACCGTTCTCGTATTACCGAATCGTTTTGCTTGTGCCGTTTTTATATATAATGATTTGTGTAAATCCGAGAAACTCAGGATACGGTCTTTTGCTTGAAACAGTCATGTCATTCAGTATTTTGATGGAGCTTATCTTGAAAAATTCAAATTTCTGTCGACTGAACGATATTAACTATTCGCTGTTTCAAAGAGTTGTCGGATACCGAATCAATGCTAATACCGCCGTTCATCAAAAATTGTATAACGTATTAGCTAATAATACTAATCGCGCTGAAATCGTTGCCGGAATAAGACCGCTGTTCTCGAGCATTGCCATGATTGCGGCAGTGATGCTCCTTGTGCTCTGTCACCCGCAGCATAAAGTGAACACCCCTAAAGAACTAAACGACTGCCCGAGAATTCTTATTTGGGTGCGGGCACTTATAATCGTACCGTTTATTCTTGCAATCTTATATATGTTCACACAAGTTCCGGGAAGGATCTATTGAAAAGCATAATTAGGGAGGGAAGCTATTTATGAAAGGCATTATTCTCGCAGGGGGGCGCGGCACGCGCCTGTATCCGATGACGCAGGTCGTTTCCAAACAGCTTTTGCCGATTTATGATAAACCGCTGGTTTATTATCCGCTGTCGGTGCTTATGCTGGCGGGAATCCGTGAGATCTTGATTATCTCCACTCCCGATGATCTGCCGCTGTATCAAAAGCTGCTCGGCGACGGTTCGCGAATCGGCATGACCCTTTCTTATGCGAAACAGCCCGAGCCTAAGGGGCTGGCGCAGGCGTTCATCATCGGGGAGGATTTCATCGGGGACGACAGCGTTTGTCTGGTGCTCGGCGATAATGTTTTTTACGGGCATAATCTTCCCGAGATACTGATGAATGCCAAAAACGAGCTTCACGGAGCGACGGTGTTCGGCTATCCCGTTATCAACCCGACCGACTTCGGCGTTGTCGAGTTCGACAGCGAGTATAACGTTCTCTCGATCGAGGAGAAGCCGAAGGAGCCTAAATCCAACTATGCGGTTCCCGGTCTGTATTTCTATGACAACCGCGTGGTCGAGATTGCTAAAAGCATTCAGCCCTCCGCCAGAGGCGAGCTGGAGATTTCATCGGTCAACAGCGCCTATCTGGAAAAGGGCGAGTTGAACGTCGTTTTGCTCAGCCGCGGCATGGCGTGGCTCGATACCGGAACACCGGGCGGCATGATCCGCGCGGCGGAGTTTGTGCAGACGATGCAGGAGATGCAGGGGATGTATGTCAGCTGCATCGAAGAAATCGCATGGCGGCGGGGATTTATCAGCACCGAGCAGTTGAATCGTCTTGGCGAGGAGCTGAAAATGACCGAATACGGTCGGTATCTGATCAAGCTGGCGCAGGTCGGAAAATAGCGGCAGAGCCGTTTTGAGTTCCTATTATTTTTACTGTTTAGGGAGATAAGTTATGAAAAATATTCTTGTTACCGGCGGCGCCGGATTTATCGGATCCAACTTTGTGCATTATATGCTGAAAAATCACGACTATAACATCATCAATCTCGACGCGCTCACCTATGCGGGCAATCTGGACAACCTGTCCGACGTGGAGAACGACAGCCGCTACACCTTTGTCAAGGCGGATATTCGCGACAAAGAAGCCGTTTTAGCGGTGTTTGAGCAGTATGATATTGACACGGTGGTCAACTTTGCCGCAGAGAGCCATGTCGACCGCTCGATCACCGAGCCGGAAATATTTTTAACAACCAACGTGCTCGGAACGCAGAATCTGCTTGAGACTGCTAAGCGCTGTTGGAAAGTGGACCCCGACAACAAATATTCGTCGGAATTTAAGAGCGGCGTCAAGTATTTGCAGGTATCGACCGACGAAACCTACGGCGCGCTCGGCAAAACGGGAATGTTCACCGAGCAAACGCCGCTTGCGCCGAATTCTCCCTATTCCGCGTCCAAGGCGAGCGCCGATCTGGTGGTCAGGGCTTATCATAATACCTTTGGTATGCCTGTGAATATCACCCGCTGCTCCAACAACTACGGACCTTACCAGTTCCCCGAAAAGCTGATTCCGCTGATGATCAACAACTGTAAAAACGGCAAGCCGCTGCCCGTTTACGGCGACGGTATGCAGATTCGCGACTGGCTGCACGTTTCAGACCATTGCGCCGCGATCGACACCGTTCTTCATAAGGGAGAAAACGGCGAGGTATATAACATCGGCGGCAATAACGAGAAGGCGAATATCGAGATTGTCAAGCTGATTATTAGCGCGCTCGGAAAGAGCGAGGACATGATCGAGTATGTCAAAGACAGACCGGGGCACGACCGCAGATACGCTATTGACAACACCAAGATCACAACTAAGCTCGGCTGGGCGCCCGCGTATACCTTCGAGCAGGGAATCGCCGAAACGATCGAATGGTATTTGGCAAACGAAGCGTGGATGAATAAGATCACCTCGGGCGAGTATACAAAGTATTATGAAAGAATGTATCACTAAGCTGAAACACTGCGTTTCAGAGGATGATTTTAAGAAAAAAGCGGCTGTTTTTTCGGTGGTTTTTATTGCCGCGTTTTCCCTGATTCGCATTGTCGCCACGGTCCTGCTCGTTTTGTTCGAGGACTGCGCATGGTTTGCGTATATATTGCCGTTCACGATTGAAACGCTGCCGACGCTCACCGTGATCGCAGCATACGGCGGTTTTGCCAAATGGGCGGTCTGGCTGCTGGCGGTGCTGATCGTTTTGATCGCCGCCGCGTGGATTGCGCTGCCGCTTGTATGCATTTTCCGCAGGAAGAAAAGCAATAATCGGCTGATCACATCGATCGCGCTGATTGCGCTTACCGCGTCGGATATGCTCAGCGCCCTTTTGTCCGGCTTTACATCGCAAAATGTCGCCTTGTATGTAGGCATCTGCCTTGCCGTATGTGCGGTTTGCGCCGCGTGCCTTTGGATCGGCAGGAAAGGGGCGGCGTGCCGCGCCTGACCGTTTGATCGTGCGGGTGCTAAGCGGATTTTTTGGTTTTTTTGCCGAATTGCTTGACAACCGCATAGAATAGTGATATAATCACAATATCAAAAATCGGATAGGAAACCGTTGAAGCGGAGATAACGGCAATCATGCCTTTACAGAGAGCCTGCGATATGCTGAGAATCGGGCAAGAAACAAGTTGTCAAATGGACCGCTGAGGGCGCAGTCAAATGGGGATTTCCCCAAAGTATTCTGCGACGTTGGAGGCAGACGTCATTTGCCGAGGATATGTTGGTATCCTGCTAAGTGCATAGGGTCGTTCCTATGAATCAAGGTGGCACCGCGGATAAGTGCATTGGCTAACGCTAAAGCTATTCGCCCTTGACAGAACAAAGATTCTGTTAAGGGCGTTTTTGTATGCTAAAGTTCTTTTAGGACGGCTCCTTTAACAGAATCGGTTAAAGGAGCTTTTTTACGTGGGAGGGCGAATTTCATGAATTTTTTACCGAACATTGCCGAGGTGGAGGCGATCGCCGCTGAGGGCAGATATAAGGCGGTGCCGATCAGCTGCGAGATACTGTCGGATTTTATTACGCCTATCGAGGCGATGAAGATACTGAAAAACGTGTCGACCCATTGCTATATGCTGGAATCGGCGCAGGCAAACGGCAGGTGGGGGCGCTACACTTTTTTGGGATACGACCCGAAATTAGAGATCACCTGCATCGGCGGCGAGTTGAAAGCGGGCAGCGTTCGGATGAAGACCGACGACCCCGCAGATTGCCTGCGCCGCATACTGGAGGATTATAAAAGCCCGCAGTTTGATTGGCTGCCTCCCTTTACGGGCGGGCTGGTCGGCTATTTTTCCTACGACTATCTCGGCTACAGCGAGCCTGCGGTTCGGTGCGAGGTCGAGGACAGCGAGCAGTTTAAGGACGTCGATCTGATGCTGTTTGATAAGGTGATCGCCTTTGATCATGTCCGTCAGAAGATCGTTCTGATCGTGAATATGTCGCTGGAGGAGGGAGAAGTCGGGTATAACAAAGCGGTGATGGAGCTGCGCCGGCTTGCCGATCTTTTGCGGCACGGCGAGAAGAAGCAGGAACCGGGCGGCCGTTTTCGCGGTGAGGTGACGCCGCTGTTTTCCAAGGAGCAGTATTGCTCGATGGTGGAGACGGCGAAACAGCATATCCGCGAGGGCGACATCTTTCAGATCGTGCTGTCCAACCGCCTTTCCGCGCCCTTTGAGGGCAGCCTTTTCAATACCTACCGCGCGCTGCGCACGATCAATCCATCGCCGTATATGTTTTACTTCTCGGGCACGGATGTGGAGGTCGCGGGCGCTTCTCCCGAAACGCTTGTGAAGCTGGAAAACGGCGTGCTTCATACCTTTCCGCTCGCAGGTACGCGCCCGCGCGGCAGGACCGAAGAGGAAGACAAGGCGCTGGAGGCGGAGCTGCTCGCTGATAAAAAGGAGCTTGCGGAACACAATATGCTGGTAGATCTCGGGCGAAACGATCTCGGCCGTATCAGCAAATTCGGCACGGTAGAGGTCGAAAAGCTTCACTCAATCGAGCGTTTTTCTCATGTTATGCATATCGGCTCGACCGTTCGCGGCGAGATCGCCGACGGCTATGACGCGCTTGACGCGGTCAGTGCGGTTTTGCCTGCGGGGACGCTTTCGGGCGCGCCGAAGATACGCGCCTGTCAGCTGATCGGCGAGCTGGAAAATAACAAGCGCGGCATTTACGGTGGCGCGATCGGATATATCGGCTTTACGGGCAATATGGATACCTGCATTGCGATTCGCATTGTGTATCGAAAAAACGGCAAGGTGTTTGTGCGTTCGGGCGCGGGAATCGTTGCCGATTCTGTCCCCGAAAAGGAATTTGAAGAGTGCATGAACAAGGCAAGAGCCTCGCTGAAAGCGCTGGATGCCATGCAGGAGGGCGAAATATGATCCTTTTAATTGATAACTATGACAGCTTTTCCTATAATCTGTATCAGCTGATCGGTGAAACGGATGCGGATATTCGGGTCATCCGCAACGATGAAATGATGGTGGAGGAGATCGGGCGGCTGGGCCCCGATCACATCATTCTTTCTCCCGGCCCCGGCAGACCCGAGGACGCGGGAATGATCATCGAGGCGGTGCAAACGCTCGGGCAAAAAATTCCGATTCTCGGGGTTTGCCTCGGGCATCAGGCGATCTGCGCGGCGTTCGGCGCCCAAGTGACATATGCCAAAGAATTGATGCACGGCAAGCAGTCGGAGGTGCGCTTTGACACGAGCTGCCCGCTTTTCAAAAACTGCCCCGCCACAGCGCCGGTTGCGCGCTATCATTCGCTGGCGGCTGACCCCGCGACCATTCCGCCGTGCCTGACAGTTACCGCGCGCACGACCGACGGCGAGATTATGGCGGTGCAGCATCGCAGATTCCCGATTTTCGGCGTGCAGTTTCACCCCGAATCCATTATGACGCCGAACGGCAAAACCATGCTTCAAAACTTTATAAAGGAGATATGAGCCATGATCAAAGAGGCTATTGTGAAAATTGTGAATAAAGAAGATCTCACCTATGACGAGGCGTATGCCGTGATGAATGAGATCATGAGCGGCGAAACCACCGCGACGCAGAACGCGGCGTTTTTGGCGGCGCTCTCCGCAAAAAGCGCCAAGGCCGAAACGACCGACGAGATCGCGGGCTGTGCGGCGGCAATGCGGGCGCACGCCGTCAAGGTTGAAACCGATATGGAGCTTTTTGAGATCGTCGGCACCGGCGGCGACAACGCCAACAGCTTTAATATTTCCACCACCTCGGCGTTCGTCGCGGCGGCAGGCGGTATGAAAGTCGCCAAGCACGGCAACCGCGCCGCTTCATCCCAATGCGGAACGGCGGACTGCTTGGAGGCGCTCGGCGCCGATATTGAGCAAAGCCCCGAAAAATGCGTGGAACTGCTGAGAGAGGTCGGCATCTGCTTTTTCTTTGCGCAGAAGTATCACACGTCGATGAAATATGTCGGCGCTATCCGAAAAGAGCTTGGTTTTCGCACCGTTTTCAACATTCTCGGCCCGCTGACTAACCCCGGCTCGCCTACGATGCAGCTGCTCGGCGTTTATGACGAGTATCTGGTCGAGCCGCTGGCGCGGGTGTTGGTCAGTCTCGGCGTGCGCCGCGGTATGGTGGTTTACGGTCAGGATAGGCTGGATGAAATATCGCTGAGCGCGCCGACGGCCATTTGCGAGATACGCGACGGATGGTACAGATCGTCGGTCATCACGCCCGAGGATTTCGGCTTTGAGCGCTGCACCAAAGCGGACCTGCGCGGCGGTACGCCGCAGGAAAACGCGCAGATTACCCGCGCCGTTCTCGGCGGCGAAAAAGGGCATAAACGAAACGCAGTTTTGATGAATGCGGGCGCGTCGCTCTATATCGGCGGCAAGGCGGAGAGCATGAAAGACGGCGTTGCGCTGGCAGCTGAGTTGATTGATTCGGGCAAGGCGCTCAAAACGCTGGATAGATTCATCGAAATCAGCCGTCGGGGGGCAGCGCAATGACGATACTCGATCAGCTCGCCGCTCATGCAAAGGAGCGCGTTGCCCGTGCAAAGGAAAGGCTTTCTGCGGATGAGATCAGGCGGCGGGCGTTGGCGCTCAAAAGGGGCAATTTTGCGTTTGAAACCGCGCTGAAAGGCGAGGGGATATCCTTTATCTGCGAGTGCAAAAAGGCGTCTCCCTCCAAGGGCGTTATCGCGGAGCAGTTCCCGTATTTGCAGATAGCCGAGGACTATGAAGCGGCGGGCGCCGACTGCATTTCGGTGCTGACCGAGCCAAAATGGTTTTTAGGGTGCGATGATTATCTGCGCGACATTGCAGCAAAGGTGAACATCCCCTGCCTGCGCAAGGATTTCACAGTGGATGAGTATATGATCTACGAAGCAAGAAACTTGGGCGCGTCGGCGGTGCTGCTGATCTGCTCGCTGCTGACGGAGGAGCAGATCGCCGCATACATCCGCATTTGCGACGAGCTCGGCATTTCGGCGCTGGTTGAGGCGCACGATGAGTCGGAGGTAGATGTGGCGCTCAATGCGGGTGCGCGCGTCATCGGCGTGAATAACCGCAATCTGAAGGATTTTTCGGTTGATACGGAGAACAGCCGGCGTTTAAGAGAGCGCATACCGAGCGATGTGCTGTTTGTTTCGGAAAGCGGCATGCGTTCCGCTGAGGACGTAGCGCGGCTGAAAGAGATCGGCGCCGACGCGGTTTTGATCGGCGAGGCGCTCATGCGCGCCGAGGATAAGCGGGCGATGCTCCAAAGTCTGCGGGGCGCGCTATGACAAAGATAAAGCTGTGCGGGATTTCCCGCCCTTGTGATATTGAGGCGGCAAATGAGCTGAAAACGGATTATGTCGGCTTTGTATTTGCCGAAAAAAGCCGCCGATATGTTTCGCCGAGCGCGGCAGAGAAGCTGAAAGCGAAGCTCTCCCGCGATATTCGCGCGGTCGGCGTGTTTGTGAATGAATCGCCCGAAACGATCGCCGACCTGCTCGGGCGCGGCGTGATCGACATGGCTCAGCTGCACGGGGATGAGGATGACGCCTATATCCGTCGGCTTCGCGCGCTCACCGATCAGCCGATCATTCAAGCCTTTGTGATTCGCTCCGAGCAGGATGCAGCGGCAGCGGATCAAAGCGCGGCTGACTGGGTTTTGCTCGACGCGGGTGCCGGAACAGGCGCGGTGTTCGACTGGGAACTGATCAAAAATGTCCGAAGGCCGTATTTTCTTGCGGGCGGACTGACTCCCGATAATGTCGGGTATGCGGTAAGGCGGCTTCGCCCCTTTGCCGTGGACGTCAGCTCGGGTGTAGAAACCGACGGACTGAAAGATAAAATCAAAACAGCGGCATTTGTTGCCGCCGTCAGAAAGGAAGATAAACAATGACCAATCCAAACGGACGCTTCGGGATT
>JBJEQI010000155.1:0-2238 GCA_051881675.1 Acutalibacteraceae bacterium | reverse complement strand
TTATCCCGGTTACGACTTTTGGCAGCTTCCCGAGCACACGCCCGACAAGATCGGGTTGCTCCCCTATTATAAAAAAATGGTTCCCGAACTGAAATAATCAAATTTCCGCTTTGACGCAGACAGCTGTCCTGTCTTGCGCTAAGGCGGATTTTTTATGCCGTCGATGAACTGCCCGCGCCGTCTTTGCCGCCGATTCTTCTTCGGCGACAAGGCGATCGGCTCGGTGGTGCAGCGGTCCGACCCCGCAAAATCGGCAATAAAGTAATTGACTTATCCCGCATTTCATATTATAATATTATTTTAGAAGATTTGCATGAAAATCGGGCATTTTGCGGCGCTGAAAGCGCCCCCAAAATGCACCGAAACAGTTGAAATATCCCTTTAAGAAACGGAAGTTTGCAAAGTGGAAAATTATCTGAAAAGAACATGGGCGGTTGTCGATCTCGACAGCATCGCGCACAATTATCGTTACATAAAAAGCCGGCTCGACGACGGGGTCAAGGTCATGTCGGTCGTGAAAGCCGATGCTTACGGCCACGGAGCCAAATTCGTCGCGCCGCTGCTCGATCGGCTGGGGACCGACTGGTTCGCCGTGTCCAATATTGAAGAGGCCATGCAGCTGCGCTCGCTCGGCATCGAAAAGCCGATTCTGATTCTCGGCTACACGCCGCCGTTCATGGCGGGAACGCTCGCCGATCATCAGATCTCGCAGGCGGTTTTTTGCCTCGATTACGCGCGCGAGCTGTCTGCCGCCGCTGCCGATCAGGGCAAGACCGTCCGCGTTCACATCAAGATCGACACGGGAATGGGGCGCATCGGTTTCATTTACCGTGCGGCGGAAAACGGATGCGATGAGCAGTCTGCGGCGCGCAATGCCGCAGCGATCGAGGAAATTACCGAGGCGCATCGGCTTCCCGCGCTGGATTTTGAGGGCATTTTCACCCATTTTGCCTCCGCCGACACCGACGGCGATGAAAGCGGCGAATATACTAAGCGTCAGTTTGCCTCATTTTGCGATATTATCGAAAAGCTGCGCCTATGCGGAATCAAGTTTCGCCTGCGCCACTGCTGCAACTCCGCCGCCACGCTGAAAAATAAGGATATGCAGCTGGATATGGTGCGCCCCGGCATTATTCTCTACGGGCTGGACCCCTCGTCCTATTTCAGAGGAAAATCCGAGCTTGTTCCCGCTATGACGCTGAAATCCATCGTTTCCATGATCAAGCCGCTGCTGCCTTTTGAAAGCGTGAGCTACGGCAGAACCTATCAGGCGGATAAGCCGATGATCGCGGCGACTGTCCCCGTGGGGTATGCCGACGGCTATATGCGCTCGCTCTCGGGCAAGGGCTATGTGATGATCGGCGGTCGGCGCGCCGACATCATCGGTCGGGTCTGCATGGACCAGATGATCGTCGATGTGACCGACATCGGCGGCGTTCGGGCAGGCGACGAGGTCTTGCTTTTCGGGAACGACGGCGACGGCGCGCTCTCGATCGACGAGTTTGCGAAGCTTTGCGGAACGATCAACTATGAGATCGTCTGCATTATCGGCAAACGCGTCACCCGCGTGTATCTGCAAAACGGCAGGGAAGTGGGAACGCTCAACTATGTCTGTAAGCTGCAAAACGACTGATTGCTCCGTTTTTGCAGCTGCAATATAAATCGAAAATTCACCAAAAAACAATTGCAAAGGAAACATCGTTATGGACTTTCAAAACTACTATCAGGATTCATCCGTACTGCACCTGGGGTGCGAAAAGCCCCGCTCATACTTCATCCCGTTCCAGTCGGCGGCTTCGGCGGTCAGCGGCGGGCGCGAGCATTCCGAGCGGTTCAATCTGCTCTCGGGCAACTGGTTTTTCGAGTATTTCCCCTCGACTTATGACGTTCCCGAAGCGATCATCTCCAAGCAGTATAAAGACTCCGATAAAACCATCCCCGTTCCGTCCTGCTGGCAGACCGAAGGGTATGACAAGCATCAGTACACCAATGTCAACTATCCCTACCCGTTCGACCCGCCCTATGTTCCGAACGATAACCCCGTCGGCGTGTATACCCGCACCTTTGAGATCGATGAAAAGTTTGAAGCCTATCGCCATTATATCAATTTTGAGGGCGTTGACAGCTGCTTTTATCTGTATATCAATGAGAAGTTCGTCGGCTATTCGCAGGTTTCTCATTCGACTTCCGAGCTGGATATCACCGACTATGTGACCACAGCCGAGAACAAGACCACCG
>JBJEQI010000154.1:0-2251 GCA_051881675.1 Acutalibacteraceae bacterium | reverse complement strand
CATGGTCTTGGTGGCAGTCCGACTCAGGCGCTTTGCATTATACTTCCGGTAATTACTATCAGAATAAGCCTGAGGTCAGAATCAACTTCAAGGTTAACGGAATACTCGGCGCCGGCATGGAATATGTTATGTCCGTCGGTATCAAGACCGGTAACTCAAACGATCTTTGGATTGACGCCAGCAATGTAGATATTTATTATTTGACGTCGCCGCTGATTTTTGACAGTAACTCGGCGCCCACGCTTCCCGCGGATGCCGTGCATCTGTCGAACGTGAAGGTGAACCCCTTCCCGAAGGATGACAGAAAGATTGAGCTTGCCTTTACTCCTACCGAGGATCTGAAAAACGGATACATTTATCTGGCATTCAACGGTGAATACGACAACCCGGAAGGCAACAATATTGACGTTTACAGCGCTGAGCTGTCTGTTCCGCACACCGCCACATTCAAAAACGGCGATGCAGTTGTTTCAACTCTCAAGGGCGTAGCCGTTACCGCTCCGAACGCGGTTTCGATCGACGGATTCCAGTTCGTCGGCTGGGCGGATGCAAACGATCATTCTAAGCTTTACAAAGCCGGCTCAAAAATCAAGCTGACTGAGGACGCTACCTTTGTCGCTGCGGGCATCGACGTTGATTCAAACTACGGTGCTTCGCTCCGCTGGTCGGCGGAAGACGCAAAACGCGGTCTTAGATTCACAACCGTCGTTCGTTCGAACCTCGGCGGCGCCGATGAAACAAACAAGCTTGTTTCACCCGCACAGGTTAAAACGCTGATTACAGATGCCAACGGCACAGTCAAGGAAGTTCTCAATTCTTCGACTGAGGGCGGCAACAGCCGCTGGGCTGAGGAATCCACTCCCACCGATCTTTGCTGGCACGGCTCGGTAACCGAGTTTGCGGGCAAGGCGGAAGAGGTTCTTACAAGGAATTTCCACGCGCAGGGCGTTGTTGTAGTCAACTATGCGGACAATACCTCCGCTGAGATCAGCGGTACCGTTTCCGCGGACGCGAACATGAAAGATATTGCGCAGGATGTCTATGAGCAGAATCCGTATGCGAACGGCACCAGCGTTAAGAACGTGCTTAAAGAAGTATACAACGTAGGCTGAAAGGGAGGACATTGAGTTATGAAAAAAACATATCAGAAACCCGAAATCGAAGTAACCGTCTTTGAGTCAGCCGATGTATTGCTCGCAAGCATCGATCTCAACGAGGCGCTTGATGAAGGTAACGCGTATATCCCCGTCAGCGAGTTCCTCGGCGAGTAATTCGCAAAGGCAACTCGTTTCGGCGATTCGCAAAAGCAATAATCACTAAATGAGTATCCCCCGAGCGGCAGTTTGTTCTGCCCCTCGGGGGATTTTGCTGTATGTGGGGGAGCGCCGTGCGAGATTTCGCCGCGGGGGGTGTGCTAAACGGAAGTTTTGCCGCGTCGGGGGAGTGCTGAGCGGAAATATTGCTGTTTTTTGGGGTGCTGAGCGCCGTTTTTGCTGTTTTTGGGAGCTCCGTGCGGCGTTTTTGCTGCGCGGGGATTTTGCGATAGATTATAGCGGTCAAATCAATCAAAAAGTTCTTGCATAATCAAAATACATATGGTATACTTTAGTCAAAATCAATATCTCACAGCATAAGGAGAAATATTATGCCGATAAACTATTACGAAGATACCCGCACTTTTAAGCTGGACACACCAAACAGCACCTATTCGTTTTTTGTCACCGAAGAGGGGCTGCTGTATCACACATACTACGGCAAGTTTGTCCCCGATACCGACCTGATCTGCCTTGCCAATATCAAGAGCGATTTTACAACAGGCCGAGTCAGCAACGCCGGCTTGGGTATGCTGTCAAAATTCCGCTTTGAGTATGTTCCCTACAACACGGGCGACTGGGGCGAGCCGAGCGTGATCGTTGCGGATAAAAACGGCAACCCGACGACCGATTTTTATTATGTCGGCCACCGTATCTATGCGGGTAAGGAGCCGCTGGAAGCGCTCCCCGCGACATTCTCTGCCGAAGAGGGCGATATTTCGTCGCTCGAGGTGTATCTGGAGGATAAGCTGACCGGGCTGAAGATCACGCTGAAATACAGCGTTTTCGAGAAGCTCGACGCGATCACGAGATCGGTTCTGCTGGAGAATGTGGGTCAGGATACCCTCGTTGTGCGGCGTGCGCTTTCATCTAATATTGATCTCGCCGACGGCAGTTATGATATGATCGCCCTGCACGGCGACTGGGCGCGCGAAGGT
>JBJEQI010000153.1:0-2255 GCA_051881675.1 Acutalibacteraceae bacterium | reverse complement strand
CACATTCAGCGCTCGCGCGGCTACTCCACCCGCCCGTCGCTCGACAATGAGCAGACCATGCAGGTGATCCGCGCGATCAAGGAAACCTCGCCCGACACGATCGTTACCGTCGACAACTGCTACTGCGAGTTTGTCGAAACCGCCTCCCCCGCGGAATACGGCGCCGATCTGATCATGGGCTCGCTCATCAAAAATCCCGGCGGCGGCATCGCGCCGACGGGCGGCTATATCGCGGGCAAGCACGATTTGGTTGAAATGTGCGCCGCGCGGCTGACCGTTCCCGGTCAGGGCAGAGAAACGGGCTGCACCCTCGGTCACACCCGCGAGCTGTTCATGGGGCTTTTCAGCGCGCCGCACGTCACAGGTGAAGCGGTCAAAACCGCCGTGTTTGCCTCGCAGCTGTTTGGCAGTCTTGGGTTCAGCGTCACTCCCGCGCCGCATGAGCACCGCGCGGATATTATTCAAACGGTCGAGCTGCGCACCGCCGAGGGTCTGACCGCCTTCTGCCGCGGTATTCAAAGCGGCGCGCCTGTCGATTCGTTCGTCGTACCCGAGCCGTGGGAGATGCCGGGCTACGACTGCCCCGTTATCATGGCGGCGGGCGCGTTCACGCTCGGCGCGTCGATCGAACTGTCGGCGGATGGTCCTCTGCGCGAGCCGTATGCCGCGTGGATGCAGGGTGCGCTGAACTATCACAGCGGCAAAACGGGCGTTATGCTCGCCGCGCAGTCGATGATGAACGAGGGATTGATCGGCTGAGAGCCGACCATGAAAGCGCAAACAAATACCCCCGCAAGGCTCCGATTGCCCTGCGGGGGATTTCATTATGTCCAAAGCTCTGTAATAAACATCGGCACCGCTGATTCGGCAGGCTGAAATCCGCACGATCGGTAAAATTCGGTTTCATCTTTATAAGCAATCAATGCTATACGCAGATAATCCCGATACTTCTCTTTCATCATTCCGACCAGCCGCGCGCCGATGCCCCGATGATGATAGGCGGGATCCACCAAAAGATAGTGGATATACGCCGTCATCACACCGTCGTCCATAGCGCAGATCAGACCGACAAGACGGTCGCCGTCCCACGCTGTATACACCGTTTCAAAGTCCCTCATAGCGGCGGCAAGCTTTTCGGGATAATGCCCCGACGACCATTCAACCGATAAAAACAGCCTCTCAAGGTCGTTTTTATCCAGCTCATGCGTATCTTTATAAACAATTTCCACGAGGCACCGCTCCTTATTTACTGCTCAGTCGCCGCGTCGAACGCCTTTTTCAGGGTGCGCACGCCGACGATCTCAATCGCGTTTGTCGCCTTCTGCGAAAGGTTTTTGACATTGTGAATCGGGAGGATGCATCGCTTGAATCCGAGCCTTGCCGCCTCCAAAACGCGCGCCTCAGCGCTCATGACCGTGCGTATTTCTCCCGCAAGACCGATCTCGCCGAACGCGATGACATCCTCGCGGATGACCGCATCTTTCAGGCTGGAGCAGAGCGCCAGCGCCACAGGCAGATCGACCGCCGGCTCGTCGATACGAAGGCCGCCGACCACATTCAAAAACGCGTCAAATCCCGAAAAATGAAGCCCGACCCGCTTTTCCAACACAGCGAGCAGAAGATTCATGCGGTTGAAATCAAAGCCCGTCGCCATGCGCCTCGGATTCCCGAATCCCGAGGCGGATGTGACCAGCCCCTGCACCTCCGCGAGTATCGGGCGGGTGCCCTCCATCACGCAGGCAACGCAGGTTCCCGAAACGCCGCGCGGGCGGCCCGATATCAGCGTCGCCGAAGGGTTCGGCACCTCGGAAAGACCCGAATCGTTCATCTCAAACACGCCGATCTCGTTGGTCGAGCCGAATCGGTTTTTCACCGCGCGGAGCATACGATAGCTCAGGTTCTTCTCGCCCTCGAAATACAACACCGCGTCGACAATATGCTCCAGCACCTTCGGTCCCGCGATCGCGCCGTCCTTGTTGACATGACCGACAATAAAAATCGGAATATCCAGCGTTTTAGCGGTATGCAGATAGGCGTTGGTACATTCCCTGACCTGCGCCAGCGACCCCGGCACGGAGCTCAGCTGAGGCAGGCTCATCGTTTGAATCGAGTCGATCATGACAATGTCGGGTTTGGCGGCGTTGATATAATCCACGATCGTTTCCACATTGGTTTCGCACAGAACATCCAGCCCCTCGGTGGTGACCGAAAGCCTGTCCGCGCGCATTTTCAGCTGCCGCGGCGACTCCTCGCCC
>JBJEQI010000152.1:0-2275 GCA_051881675.1 Acutalibacteraceae bacterium | reverse complement strand
CGGGTGACAACCGCTGTCTGACCGTGGTGACAAACGGCGAGACTATGCGGATACAAAACAGATAAAGGAGGGTCGGCGCATGACCGAGCAGGAATTGAAAGCAGAGCTGAAAGCGGGGAATTTCAGGCGATTCTATCTGATCTACGGCGAGGACGGATATCTGAAAAATCATTATGCGCAGCTGATTTCCGAAAAGGCGGCGAACATCCTTTTTGATATGAATTTCAAAAAGCTCGACGGCGGGCGTGTCGACTTCGGCACGATCTATAACGAAACCGAGCAGCTGCCCTGCATGGCGGAGCATCGGTGCGTGCTGCTGACCGATTACGATTACGCGGCGGCGGGCGAAAAGGTGCAAAAAGATTTTGTAACCATGGTCGAGCAGCTGCCCGACAGCACGGTTTTGATCCTGCTTTGCGACACGCTCGAGATTTTGCCGAAAAAGCCGGGGAAATGGCAGTCGCTGATCAAAGCGGCGGAGAAATGCGGCGCGGTGCTGAATTTTGAGCATATGACTGCGGCGCGGCTGCAAACCATGATGATCAAGGCGGCTGAAAAGCGGAAAGTGATGCTGGATCTCACCGCCGCGAAGTATCTGATCGAATGCTGCGGCAGGGAGCTTGCCAAATTGCAGGCGGAGCTGAATAAGCTGTGCAGCTTTGCGGGAGAAGGCGGCAGAATAACGTCGGAAACGATCGACCGTCTGTGCGCGAAAACTGCCGACGCCAACAAATATCAGCTTACCAAGCATATTTTCGCGGGGGATGTTCCCTCAGCGCTGAAGATGATCGGGGAATTGTGCGATATGCAGATGAAGCCGATCGAGATATCCTCGCTGATGATCGGCGGATTTGTGGACGCATACAGGGCGAAAGCCATGTCGGCGGCGGGCATCGCCTCAAAACAGGCGGCGACGGAATTGGGCTACGGCTCGCGCGGCTTTGCGTTGGATAATTCCGCCCGCACGGCGAGCCACATTTCGCTCGGCGTGATGCGCAACTGTCTGGACATCTTGAACGAAACCGATCTGAAACTGAAATCTTCATCGGAGGATAAACGCTTTTTGCTGGAGCAGACCGTTTTGCGGCTGGCTCTGGAGCTGAAAGCAAAATAACAGCGGAAAGGGTGAGCGGCACCGCCGCCGGCAAAACATGATCAAACTCAGTCAAGCAGTGATCGTCGAGGGGAAATATGATAAAATAAAGCTTTTGTCGGTGATCGACGCGCCGATCTTTACGACCGACGGGTTCGGCATCTTCAACAATCGGGAAAAGCAGTGCCTTTTGCGCCGCATCGCCGCCGAGCGCGGCATTATTATTCTCACCGATTCCGATTCGGCGGGGTTCCTGATTCGCTCCAAGCTTTGTTCGATGCTGCCGCCCGCGTGCGTGACGAATGTGTATATCCCCGAGCTGAAAGGCAAGGAGCGGCGCAAGCGCGCGCCGTCGAAGGAAGGACTTTTAGGCGTCGAGGGCGTGGATTGCGCGACATTGGCGGCGGCGCTGCGGCGCGCGGGGGTCGTCGGGGTGGATGAATCGTCCGCCGTGAAGCCTCGGGACGAGCTGACTAAAGCCGATCTTTATGAGCTGGGGCTGACAGGCGGGCAAAACAGCGCCGCCCGCCGCAAAGAGCTGCTCTCAGCGCTCGAATTGCCCTCGAAAATGAGCACATCCGCCATGCTGAGCGCACTGAATATTCTGACCGATCGCGGCGAACTTGTTTCGCTCTGCGAAAGGCTTTGGGGGTGACGGCATTGGAGGAAAAACGGGATAAACGCTTGGAGCGCCTGCTTCATAAAGCAAACGCTCTGCCGATGCTTCCGGGCGTGTATATCATGCGCAACCGCGACGGCGAGATCATCTATATCGGCAAAGCCAAAAAGCTGAAAAACCGCGTCAGCCAGTATTTTCGCTCGCAGGAGCGGCATCTGGAAAAGGTGAGGAAAATGGTGTCGAATGTCGATGACTTCGACTATATCCTCGTCGACAGCGAGTTTGAGGCGCTGATTCTCGAGTGCTCGCTGATCAAGCAAAACTCGCCGAAATACAATATTTTGCTCAAGGACGATAAGGGCTATCATTATATTCATCTGACCAATGAGCCGTGGCCGCGGCTGACGGCGGAGATGCAGCTGAAAAACGACGGCGGCGAGAATATCGGGCCGTATAATTCCAGCTATATGCTGCGTCAGGCGGTGGATGAGGCGAAGCGCGTTTTCAAGCTGCCGCAGTGCGGCACCGTCTTTCCGACGGGATGAAAAAGGCGCGTCCCTGCC
>JBJEQI010000151.1:0-2283 GCA_051881675.1 Acutalibacteraceae bacterium | reverse complement strand
ATTTCAATCGGCGGCAATAACCTGCTTGGGGTTTCCACCGATCGGTTGATTCTGCTGGCGGTCCAGGGGGCGGACGGCAGGGTGGCAAACGAGATTCTGAGCAAGCTCGATACCGATATTAACCGCATTCTCGCCCGCCTGCGCGAGCTGAACGGCTCCTGCAAGATATGGCTTCAAACGGTCTATGATCCGTTTTCGGGGGCGGACAGTCCGCTTCTCTCGGCGGTGAGCGGCGTGACGTCGTCTTTGGCAGCACGGGCGCGGGAGTTGTATCAAAAAGCGGCGCAAAAGCGGGAGGCGGTCCGTATCGTCGATGTGTATGACGTGTTTTCAAAGCACGCCGCTAAGAGCCATTCGCGGGATTATTACAGCACCGACGGAGCGCACCCGTCAGCAATGGGCAATGAGGCGATTGCGGATGCGTATGTCAGCCGAATGAGCGGCGCGGGCGTTATCTGCGCCGAGCCGAGCAAAACGGGGGATAATCTGGCGGCGGGCGAGGATGCTTTGAAAAAGCTGCAACCGATCGGCGAGGGAGCCGCCGTTTTTGCCGATGAGGGCGGAGTGCGTCTGGAATCGGCGGGCGCCGGAGGACTGGCTGTGATCGGGCAAATCCCGCGGGATGCGATCGGGATCGAGTTCGTCGCAGTTGCGAACCGTGAGCTGAAAGCGGCGGCAGCGGGCTTTGCAGATGAGGGCAAGATCGCGGTGTTTAACACTTCCTACATCTTCCGTATCGGGAGCGGGGGACCCACACGCCATCGGATAATATTCGCCGATCATGCCGACGCTGCCGACACCGTTCCCGCAATCGACCGTATCTGCATTACCGCCGAGGAAAAGGCGACGATTCAGATTCAGGAGCTTCGGTTTGTGCGCGCGGCGGGGCGCGGTTGATGAATTTTATGTGAAATTATCGAAAACCGCTTGAACACGGCGCGGTTTGGTGCTATACTGATAGATAATAATTACAATCATATAAAGGACTGAGATGTTTCATGACAAAAATAGATATTTTTTCGGGATTCCTCGGGGCGGGAAAAACCACGCTCATCAAAAAGCTGATCAGCGAGGCGTATCGCGGGGAAAAATTAGTGCTGATTGAAAACGAGTTCGGCGAAATCGGCGTCGACGGCGGCTTTATGAAAGACGCGGGGATTAATGTTACCGAGATGAATTCGGGCTGTATCTGCTGTAGTCTTGTCGGCGATTTTGCCGACGCGCTCCATAAAGTGATCGAGCAGTATGCCCCCGACAGAGTTATCATCGAGCCGTCGGGCGTCGGCAAGCTCAGCGACGTTATCCGCGCGGTGCAGACGGTGCTCGGCGAAGACGTTTGCCTGAATGCCTGCACGACGGTGGTTGACGCGAATCGGTGCAAAATGTATATTAAGAATTTCGGCGAGTTTTTCGGCGATCAGATCGGCAGTGCGTCGACGGTTATTCTCAGCCATACCAAGGGAATTGCCGACAAACGGCTGGATGAGTGCGTTGCGACGGTGCGCGGTCTGAATGAGAACGCTGTGCTGATCACCACCGATTGGGACAGCATCGACGGCGCGCAGATTCTTTCGGCTATGGAGCGCAAGGACAGCCTGAAAGCGGAGCTTAGCCGCCTTGCCGAGGAGCATGAACACGAACATTGTCACCACGACCATGATCATCACCATGAGCATGAATGTTGCCACCATGATCACGATCACGACCATGATCACGATCATCATCACCATCATCACGCCGACGAGGTGTTTGACAGCTTCGGCGTTGAAACGGTCAAAAAGTTTACGAAAGCGGAGCTGAAGATCGTGCTGGGCGCCTTGTCGGACGAGGCGGTCTACGGTGTTGTTGTCCGCGCGAAGGGCATTGTCGAGGGCGATAACGGCGAGTGGATCCATTTTGACTATGTTCCGGGCGAAGCGGACATTCGGACAGGCTCGGCGGATGTAACGGGCAAGCTGTGCGTGATCGGCTCGAAGATCGATAAGGATAAGATTCGTCGGCTGTTTAATGTCTGATCGGCGGGAGGCAAGGTTTATGGATATACCGGTTTATCTGTTTGTCGGATTTTTGGAGTCGGGCAAAACCAAGTTTATTCAGTCCACTTTGGAGGATGAGCGGTTCAACAGCGGCGAAAAGACGCTGCTGCTTGTTTGCGAGGAGGGCTTTGAGGAATATGCGCCCGATATGTTTTCGGGGAAGAATGTGTATCTCGAGCTGCTGGACGACGAGCAGGCGCTCAGCGAGGAGTATTTTGAAAATCTGCGCCGAAAGTACAAATTCGAG
>JBJEQI010000150.1:0-2285 GCA_051881675.1 Acutalibacteraceae bacterium | reverse complement strand
TTCAATCGAGAAATTCAGGCTTCCGAGATACAGACCGCTGTATTTCGCGATCTCAAGCGCCGTATATCGGTCGGTATCCAGCTCGCCCAGCGCGGCGCACAGAAGGCCCAGCGGCGGCAGCTCGGCGGCGGGAATATCGCTGATATTGAAATACAGGCGGCAATACACGATCTCGGGGCTGCCGATTGACTGGCGGATAACGGGGATCCCGCCGACGGTCATCTCCCGCGTTTCGGTAAACGAGGGAATCGGAGAAATGTCGGACAGCTGCAAATGCGGCAGTGTGGCGGCGGCTTCGGGAGCTTCCTCAGCGTTCTGCCACTCGATCAGCCGCTCGCCCGCCGCGCGGCAGGCTAACCGCTCCTCCTCGCTCATGCGGCTGACCGCCAGCGCAAGGCGCTCATCCTCCGCGGCTTTCAGCCGCTCGCCCTCCTCATAGGACGGCAGCATCAAAACCTCACAGCGGTGCGGGCTTTGCACCAAAGCCGCAAGCAGCTTTTCAAAATAATCGCCCTCGGCGCACGCATACAGCCGCTTAAAAATATCGTCAAACTCCAGATTATACTTCGCGTCGTGATTATAATACAGCCCGTCGACCACCGAGATGCAGAAGCCCACACCCTGCGGCGCAAAGCCGAAATCGCGCTCTTTCATGCTGAATTCCAGCGACGAGATCGAGGAGGCAAGCAGTTCCTTATCAATGCCCTCGCGGCACAGACGTTCAATTTCATCGTGCAGAACCTCTTTGAGCCGATCCGTGGAGGACTCGTCGATATTCTTGACCTCCAAGCAGAAATACGGGATCGCTATCTCGGCAATAAGCCCCATGCGCACATCCTCGCCGAGCTTCTCCTCGAGAATGCGGCGCTTCAGCGGCGACTGCTGGCTGCCGCAAAGCACATTCGACAGCACCTGCGCGGCAACGGTATCCACCCGCTCGTCGGCAAGGTACGGCACGCTTGCAAAAGCATAGCGGGCTTTCTTCTCCTTCGGCTCCTCGGGCGGCAATTCATAGTAAACGGTTGACAGCCCGCCGTCAACAGCCGGCTGAACCGGCGTTTTTGCAGCAGACACGGCACGATCATAATCCGATAAAAACTCATCATTCAGCATTCCCAGAACCGCGTCAATATCCATTTTGCCGTCCAGCACGATATAGCCGGAGGTCGGATTATAAAACCGCTTGTGATAATCCAAAAACTGCTCGTAGGTCAGCTCGGGGATATACGCGGGGTCGCCGCCCGACACATAGCTGTAACAGCAATCGGGGAAAAGGCGGCGGGCGATCTCGTTTTCCAGCACCGTATCGGCAGAAGCGAAGGCGCCTTTCATCTCATTGAACACAACGCCCTTGTAAACGGGCGCGCCCCCATCCTCGGGGAACTCATAATGCCAGCCCTCCTGCATGAAAATCTCGGGCTTATGATAGATCGACGGGTGCAGCACCGCATCCATATACACGCGGACAAGATTCATAAAATCCTTGTCGTTGCGGCTGGAAACGGGGAACACCGTTTTATCCGGATAGGTCAGCGCGTTGAGAAAAGTCTGCATCGAGCTTTTCATCATCTCCAAAAACGGCTCTTTAACGGGATATCGATCCGACCCGCCGAGCACCGAATGCTCGAGAATGTGAAAAACGCCCGTATCGTTATCGGGAATTGTCGGAAATGCAATGCAAAAGCTTTTGTTCTCATCGTCGCGGTTAAGCCAGACCAGCCTCGCCCCGCTTTTAATATGCTCTGCCTCGATCATATCGGCGGCTATTTCGCCGACATGCGTAACCGACAGCACCCGAAATCCGTGGATCTCCTTGCCGATGTCGCTGTTATTAATCATAAAATCACCCCATAGAATGAATCCAAATGAAAGCGCGGGCATGCCCGCCGCAGCAATGAATGCCGCGCTAATATCTGCTGAAATACCCACTGGAATACCCGCCAAAAAATCCAAACCGGCATTTTTCCCGAGTATACTACTATTTTGCCATATTCTACCCCGATTTGTCAAGCGAAAGCCAAGGAATACTTGCATTTTTTATCGATCGGTCATAAAATCCATGTATGCACAAAAAAATCCTGCCGAAAACGAAGAAGGCGTGCAGGATAGGCACGCCATGAATCAAGATAAAAAGGACAAAGAAAGAGAAAGAACCACCCTGCGGCAATTCTTTCTCTTTTGGTACTTATTATAATATGTATACCGCAAAAATCCAAAACGGACTCATCAGGCTTTGGCAGAAACGGTATTCTGACCTCCGCAAAATCTTCCCGACAATCACACTG
>JBJEQI010000149.1:0-2286 GCA_051881675.1 Acutalibacteraceae bacterium | reverse complement strand
CGTCAACATTATTCGTCACCGAAATTCAAGGAAAGATCGTCGCTTTCCGTCATAGCTTTCGCCGTTTCTTCGTCCTCGCCGTACCATTTGACGCGATATTCCCACTTTTTCATAATACCCGCGCTGATCTCCTGCATATCGCGCAGTCGCTCGGATTCCTTGTCGATAATATAGCTGTCGTCAAACTGCACCGATATATCCGCATCGGTATTCAAGGGCATGCCGATAACATTGTTGAACGCCCACAGTGTAAAGCGCACAAGCTTTTTCAGCATATCCTCAATCGGGATGTAATGCTTGGACGCGTTCTGAACAAGCTCCTGCTTGTCTCCCATATACTGGGTAGCGGTGACTATACTGCCGCTGTTGAACTGATAATGCTTTGTGCCGAGCCCGCATTTGAAAGACAGATAATCCAACTGTTTTTGTATTCCGTCGGCATTCTCCCCGACGCGCAGAGCGGGATTATACTCCGTGATCGGCTTTGCGCCGCCCTCGTCGGCGGCATCGTCGACATTTACAAACAGCTGCTGCGCCACATCGTCGGGCGTGATAAAATTACCGCTGTTATCCGTATGAATAAGCGAACGGGTTAAAAACACCTTTTTCCCGCCGAGCTTAAAATCGCGGTTCATGTTGTTATATGCCAAATCCACCCCCATCAGGCAATCTATCGCGTCCGCATAGATTGACTGGCCGAGCCCGATGTAATGCTCCTGATTATTGGTGACATTCGGCGAAACGATAAAGAACGGAGCGCAGGGACAATCCAGCGTGATTCTTTTTGCCAAATCATCGGGCAGATCACACGGCGTCAGCGATTCGCAATCGTCCTCATAGTATAGATTTTCAATGGCGTACTTTTTGCCGTCGCGAGTAATAATCTGAACATAGACATATTTTTTGCCTTTTATGGTTTTTTCGCTGGCAAACGCCGCTTCGGTTATCTCGCCGTTTTCAACCGAAATCGGAATGATATTGACAGCCGGCAGATAATCGAATTGCAGCTCTGTTTGAATTGACTTCTCAATCGCGCCGCTTTTGTCTACGGTCAACCGATTCAATCTCGGTACAATTGCGCCCGTTCCCGAATAAAACGCTTTTTCGACCAGCTGATTCGCCTTAGACCAAAAATTAATGGCTCCGAAAAATCCCGCATTGTTCTCTCCGTCGCCGAAAAGAAACTCCTGTGCAGCTTCGTCCGCGACGGTGACACGCACCTTTTCATTCATCAGAATGCTCGCCCAGTCTTCGCAAATTTTCTTCGCCATGCGAAGCGTATACAGCTTGCGGTCCACTGCGGTATTATCGTTCAAAAGCTCTCTGAAGCTGTGAAACGGTCGGTAGTAACCTTTCCACCAGTCCGCCCATATTTTTATATAATTATAATATGTCGCATCAATGTTATAGCCGTATGTTTTGTTCAGCGCTTCAACAACGCTTACGATATTCATGATTTATCCTCCCTCAAATTGCCTATCTTCGCCTTATACGGCAAGAAAGCATATTGATCTGCATTGATCGTATGATCGTTTCTGTCCTCAGGCTCGTTGTCCTTATCTTCTTTCCAGCTGTAACTGTTCAACTCGTCGATGCTCGCCTTGCAAACGTCGGCGATTAAATAGTCGCCGTGTGCCAGCCACCCCGACATCATATTGATGCGGTCGATGATCGGCGTTTTCTTCCACGCCTTATCAAAATGATAAATGCATCCGTTCTGCCGCGCATATTTCTGGCATTCGGTTATGGTCGCCTGATCTGCCGAATCAATGAAAACATGACGGGCAAATCCCCACTTTTTACGGTTACGCTCGCAAAACGCCACAATGAGCGGCGGAATATCCGACGGCGTCAGCGGCACCTTTCGATCACGGTTGTTATGTACTTCATCGGAAAGCTTGATATATTTGCGATCGGCGGTAATCCCGCTGAACACGAGAGCGAATGTATCATCCGATCTTTGCGAATAAGACGTATCTACTCCGCAGCTGAACGCGACAAACGGATGAAGCTTTGCATATTCCGATATTTGCTTTTCGGTCAGAATACTATCATCTCTCAAATCAAACACCAGCCCCGTTGCGCGTCCTCTAAGCCCCAATATCTTATTCTTATACAGCTTGGTGCCTTTGGGCGCGGCGGCGATCTTTTTGGCGATGTCTTCTTCGGTCAGCGATAAATTATCGTAAAAAGAAAAGAACCAATACCGCCAGTTCGGCACAGGTTCTTCAGTCAGCTCTGCCATGATTTCTTTCGGCACGTCGGCGGCATATTTTTTATACGGAC
>JBJEQI010000148.1:0-2287 GCA_051881675.1 Acutalibacteraceae bacterium | reverse complement strand
CCCGGCTTTTTGTAAAACTTGACCGCGTCGGGGCGGTTCTTGCTTTTTCTTTCCTTTTTCGTCCAAGCGGGTTTGGCGGCTTTTGCCTCCTTTTCGGGAGCCTGCGCCGCTTCTTTTACCTCGTTTTCGGGGGTCATCGCCGTATCCTCGGCGATCTTCTTATTTTCACTCATGATCGTATCCTCCTCTCGCTTTAAGACCAGCGTTTTCTGTCGATGACGCGAACGGTCAAGAACAGGAAGACGGCGATCACACTGATATAGAAAACAAAGTTAGCAATGTTAAACACACCCGAAACAAAGTCGGAATACCGCTCGGTGAACGAAATCCAGTCGCAGATCTTGGTCACGATCGTGTTGTTCGCCCAGCCCGACAGGCTCGGAAGCAGAATCATCGTGAGCGATACGGAGAAGGAGCAGACGGCCGCGACCACCTGACTTTCGGTGAGCGAGCTGATAAAGATGCCGATCGCGATCAGCGCCGCCGCCAAAAACTCCGTTCCGAGCAAGTTGCCGATAAACACGGTCAGATCGGGCGTCGCGCCGAAAATGTAAAACAGCAGGTTGTAGAGAATCATCAGCACCACAAACACGTTAAAAAAGATCAGCGCGGAGAGGAATTTACCGATAACGATCGAGCTGTTGCTCACGGGGGCGGTCAGCAGGAGCTGATCGGTTTTCTGATGCTTTTCTTCGCTGAAAAGGCGCATGGTGATGATCGGAATGATAAAGAAAATAATGATCATCATAAAGTTAAAAACATAGGACATATCCGCCGAACCGGCTGAAAAAATATCCTTATAAAACAGTCCGCTGAAAAACGTCAGCAACACCAGAATAACATAACCGATCGGAGAGGTAAAATAGGATTTGAGTTCCTTTTTCAGTATGGCTTTCATTCTTCTGTTTCCTCCCTTTTCAAAACCTTGACCTTCATCTCATCGGTCACAAGCTCTTCCACAGCGCCCTCGTCTACAAGCTCTGCCGCCTCGCGGTGCAGCTTCAGCGAATTTTCGATAGCCGTGGTATCATATGCTTCATCGGTCAGCCGCAGGAAAATATCCTCCAGCGACATCTCGTTGGACTTCATCTGAAGCAGACCCAGCCCGCTTTTTACCGTCGCGTCAAACACCGACTGACGGATATCGTAGCCCGCGACCGGCTCGATCACATATTCGAACGCGCCCTCATGCGGACGGACATAGGAAAACGACTTGACGCCCGCCACATTTTTCAGCATATTCTGAATTTTTGTCTGATCACCTGCCAGAATGACCGACAGCGAATGATCGTCGGAAAGGTTTTTCGAGAGGTTGTCCGGCGTGTCATCGGCAATGATCCTGCCGTTGTTGATAACGATAACACGGTCGCAGACCGCCTGCACCTCAGAGAGGATATGCGAGGAAAGGATGATGGTGTGCGTCTTTCCGAGCATACGGATCAGGTTGCGGATCTCAATGATCTGCTTGGGGTCGAGTCCGACGGTCGGCTCATCGAGAATCAGCACCTTCGGATTGCCCACCAGCGTTTCGGCGATACCGACGCGCTGCTTGTAGCCCTTGGAAAGATATTTGATCTGACGGTCGGCAACCTCGGTGATCTTAACCAGTCGGCAGATCTCATTGAGATGCGGCTTTTTCGGCAGCTTCACGCCCTTGAGATCGTAGACAAATCCGAGATATTCGCGCACCGTCATATCGGTGTAAAGCGGCGGCAGCTCCGGCAAATATCCGAGCATTCGCTTCGCCTCGTGCGGATTTTTGAGGATATCATAGCCGCCGACGCTGACCTCCCCGCTGGTAGCGGACAGATAGCCGGTGATAATATTCATCGTGGTCGATTTTCCCGCGCCGTTCGGCCCGAGGAATCCGAGAATTTCGCCGTCGTTCACCGTGAACGACACATCCTTAACGGCGAGATGACCGCCGTAGTCCTTGGTGAGGTTTTTGACCTCTATCATAAAATGACCCTCCCGTGATGATGTTGCATAGATATATACATATTATAATAGCACAAAAATCTCTTTTTGTAAACAGTGTTTAAATATCCGCCGAAAATTGCTTGATTTTGTGAATTATTTGTGCCGATTCTGACTTTTCGGCGGGCGCTTTTGCTTTGACTAAAAATAATTGCAAAAAAATTGCGCAAAAACGATAATTTTCTTTGAAATCAACGCCGATATGTGGTAAAATGAAAAGGAAAACAATTGCAAAAATCTTCAACACACGGAGAGGAGCGCCGCGCGGTCTTTCGCGGCAGTCAGCGTTTATGATATTGCAGATCTTCAT
>JBJEQI010000147.1:0-2302 GCA_051881675.1 Acutalibacteraceae bacterium | reverse complement strand
AAACGCCGCACATGGAAAGAATATACCCCACGCTTTTATCGCGGATTCCGATATTGATAATCTGCGCCATGATCATGGGGACGAGCAGTTCAAGCACGACCTCGCACAGCTTGAAAAACGGCGCTAGGACGGTTTGCGGAATATATCCCTTGAAATATCGAAACAACTTTTTCAAAAACAAAACCCCCGAACGATCATCCACGCGGACTTAAAGATCGTATGAATACTATCCTTTTCAAATATTATACTATAACTCGTTTGTTTTTTCAACAGCTAATCCTCCCATAAATCGGTTCTGTGAAGATCGGTATATTTTGTGCCGTATGCGGCAAAATATAACCAAAAATAAAAACAGGAGCGGATAGTATGTCTAAAATAGCGGATATTCGGGCGCTGGAGATTCTTGACTCCCGGGCGACCCCGACGATCAAGGTAACGGTGAGAACCGAGAGCGGCGCGGTGGGAAGCGCCTGCGTGCCGAGCGGCGCGTCTACGGGCGAGCATGAGGCGCATGAGCTGCGCGACGGCGATGAGCGTTTCGGCGGCAAGGGCGTGAAAAAAGCGGCGGACCATGTGGAGGGCGAGATCGCTTCGCTGCTTAAGGACAGATTTGACGCGGCAGATCAGCGGGGAATCGACTCGGCAATGTGCCAGCTGGACGATACGCCCAACAAGTCGCGACTCGGCGCAAATGCGATTCTCGGCGTATCGCTGGCGGTAGCGCACGCCGCGGCGGCGGAGCTGAAAATCCCGCTTTACCGCTATATCGGCGGCGTGAACGTGCATACCTTGCCTACGCCGATGATGAATATACTCAACGGCGGCAGACACGCGGACAACGCGCTGGATTTTCAGGAGTTTATGATCGTACCGTGCGGCGCGCCGACCTTTTTTGACGCGGTGAGAATGGGCGCGGAGGTCTTTCATGCGCTCAAAGACGTGCTCAAAAGCAAGGGGCTGGCAACGGCGGTCGGCGACGAGGGCGGTTTTGCGCCCGAAATCGGCAGTGTGCCGCAGGCGATCGAGCTGATACTCAGCGCGATCGAAAAAGCAGGCTATGAATCGGGGCGCGACATGATGCTTGCGATTGACGCGGCGGCAAGCGAGTTTTACGACGCAAAGCTGTGCCGCTACATTCTGGCGGGCGAGGGGAAGAAGCTGGATTCCAATGAGATGATCGCCTTTTATGAGGAGCTGTGCGGCAAATATCCGATACTCTCGATCGAGGACGCTTTGAACGAAAACGATTTTGAGAATACCGCCGCGCTCACTAAAAGGCTCGGCGATCGGGTTCAGCTGGTCGGCGACGATCTTTTTGTTACCAATGTTCGGCGGCTGCGCAGCGGCATCGAGAGCGGCGCGGCGAATTCCATTCTGATCAAGCCGAATCAGATCGGCACGCTGACCGAAACGCTCGACGCGATCGAGCTGGCAAAATCGGCGGGATACAGCGCCGTAATCTCGCACCGTTCGGGTGAAACCGAGGATACGACCATCGCGGATATTGCCGTCGGCACGGGTGCGGGTCAGATCAAGACAGGCTCGCTCTCCCGCAGTGAGCGGTGCGCCAAATATAACCGCTTGCTGTGCATCGAGCGCGAATTGGCAAAATCGGCGGTGTATGCCGCAAAAAGTGCGTTTCCCATCCGTGCGGAGAAGTAATTTCTGCTGTTTAAGGGGGCACTATTGCCCTCCCGTGTGCGATAACAAAGCAAAAGAACCGCGAACAGTTTGTTCGCGGTTCTTTTATAAAGCATCGGTCGGAATCTTTCATAAAAACGGTATGAGCGGTGATCAAAGCTCGCTTTTCGGTCTGTCAAAACATACCGCACCTGAAAAATCTTGCAAAATGCGGAAATATTGTGGCTGTCGGGCAATATTTGTTATTGAAAAAATCTGAAATAGTGTTATAATTATAACAAACTGAAAACAATTCACATTATAAGGAGCAGAGCTTTATGTATAAGATCATTGCAAAAAAAGAGCTGAATCCCACCGTTACCATGATGGAAATCGAAGCTCCCCTTGTTGCAAAAAAAGCCGAGCCGGGGCAGTTCATCATCCTGCGGGTCGATGAAGCGGGCGAGCGTATTCCGCTCACGGTCGCCGGATTCGACCGCGAAAAGGGAACCGTGCGAATCATTTTCCAGATCGTCGGTGCGACGACCCGTCTGCTGAACGAAAAGCAGGCAGGGGAATACATACAGGACTTTGTCGGTCCACTCGGCGTGGCTTCCCATACCGAAGGGCTGAAAAAGGTCTGCATCGTCGGCGGAGGCGTCGGCTGTGCGATTGCGCTGCC
>JBJEQI010000146.1:0-2312 GCA_051881675.1 Acutalibacteraceae bacterium | reverse complement strand
CGTGCAGCAGCAGCATGGACATCGGCTTGCCGACGATATTCGAGCGGCCGATAACTACGCAGTTTTTGCCCTTGGGGTCGATGTCATAAGCGCGCAGCAGCTCCATCACGCCCGCGGGGGTGCAGGGCAGGAAATCGTAGTCGCCGATCATAATTCTGCCGACATTGACGGGAGAAAACGCATCTACGTCCTTATCCGCGCGAATGCGGTCGATGACCGCCTTTTCATCCAGATGAGCGGGCAGCGGCAGCTGGCAGAGTATGCCGTCAATATCGCTGCGCGCGTTGAGCACGTCGATGACCTCGCAGAGCTGCTCCATCGTCGTATCGGCGGGCAGCGCATATTCCTCCGAATAGAATCCCACGTCGGCGCACGCCTTTTTCTTGTTGCTGACATACACTTTAGAAGCGGGATCGTCCCCGACAATGATAACCGCAAGCCCCGGGGTCACTCCCCTGCCTTTCAGCTGCTCCGTTTCACAGCGAACCGCCTCGCGAACCTGCGCCGAAACAGCTTTGCCGTCAATAATAACTGCCATTATTTCATCCTCCGATTGTTGAATTATTCGTTTTGAGCGTCTGTCTTCGGCTTAGAATCGTCCGCGCCGCTGTCAGCGTTGTCGGGCAATGTACCCTCAACAGCCGGTGATTCACCCGCTCCGATAACGGTTTCACCCGCCGCGACGCTTGTCTCATCCCCCGCCGTTTCAAACGCGGGAGCAAAATTCTCTTCCTTTTGTTTATCGGCGGCGCGTTTTTGCCCTACCACGAGCAAAACAGCGCCCGCAATGCACACCAGCACCATCAGCATCTGCGTCACGCGGAGATTGCCGAGCATCAGTGCGTCGGTGCGCAGCCCCTCGATGACCGCTCGGCCGAAACCGTACCATATCATATACACACAGCAGAGCTCGCCGTTGAATTTGCGGCGGAACGACAGCCAGTGCAGCAGCCAGAATCCCAAAAAGCACCAGACGGATTCATATAAAAAGCAGGGGTGCACCAGCGCGTCCGATCCCATCTGCGACGAGATGACGTTGCCCGTCATGCCGAAGAAGTCGCTGCCCGTAAATCCGCCGTAGGCTTCCTGATTGACGAAATTGCCCCATCTGCCGATGCACTGACCGATCAAAAAGCCGAGCGCGGTCAGATCCAGCACCGACGGCAGATTCATTTTGAGCAGGCGGCACATGATCGCGGCAAACACCACCGCGCCGATCATCGCGCCGGGTATAGCCATGCCGCCGTCGTGAATTTTCAAAAAATCGCCAAGCCCGAGCGTCGGACTGAAGATGACATAATACAGCCTGCCGCTGAGCACCGCCATGATCGCCGTGACAAGGATACCATTGAGCAGGCGGTCGGGGTCGACGCCGAACGTTTTTGCCCGCCGCAGACCGTAGATGACGGCAAGCAGAAAGCCCGAAGCGATAAAGATCGCATACCAGTAGATATTCCATCCGCCGCCGATCGGAATGGTAAAGGCGACGGGGTCGACATTGAAAGTTATGCCGAACAGTTCAACGCTGTTCAAAAATCTCACCTCTGAAAACAGCCGAACCGCCGTGGCTCAGCCGCATATTACTGCATATGCAATCATTATAACACAAACACTGTGTCAATACAAATACTTTTTGAGAAATTATACCCATTTTCATAAAATGCGGATAAATTCAGCGCACAGACGCTTCGATTTTTTTGCCATATCGCTGTTTTTCGTTGACATCGGCAAAAAAAGTTGGTATAGTAATAAAGGACAATAAAATCGGATGAGGAAAGGACTAATGAAAATGACGGAAAATAACGTAACGGTATTTGATCACCCGCTGATTCAGCACAAAATATCCATTCTGCGCAATGTGGAAACGGGCAACAAGCAGTTTCGCGAGCTGGTCAGCGAAATTACCATGCTGATGTGCTATGAGGCGCTGCGCGACCTGCCGCTGGAGGACGTTGAGATCGAAACGCCGATCACCAAAACCATGACCCCCATGCTGAAAGGTCCGAAGCTGGCTGTTATCCCGATTCTCCGCGCGGGGCTGGGAATGGTCAGCGGCGTGCAGGCGCTCGTTCCCTCCGCAAAGGTCGGCCATATCGGTATGTACCGCGACGAGGAAACGCTCGAGCCGCATGAATATTACTGCAAGCTGCCGCAGAACATCGGCAACCGTCAGATCATCGTGGTCGACCCCATGCTCGCAACAGGCGGAAGCGCGGTTGACGCGATCAACCTCGTCAAGCAGCGCGGCGGTCAAAAGATCAAGTTCATGTGCCTGATCGCGGCGCCCTGCGGTATCGAAGCACTGACAAAAG
>JBJEQI010000145.1:3931-10147 GCA_051881675.1 Acutalibacteraceae bacterium | reverse complement strand
ATAAATCCTATTGAATACAAAAACAAATTTCATCCCCCGCCGTTTTATTCATCGGTTTTTGAAAATCCCATGAACAATATTTACCGCTGATAAAATGCGCCGCGCTCCATAAAACAATAACGTAACTTGTATAAAAAGGGGAGCGCTTAGGATGAGCGGATTTGCCGAAAACGAGCGGGACAGGCTTTGGAGCAATTTTGAAAAAAGCGGCAGTGTGTATGACTATCTTTTATACCGATCGGCTGTGAACGGCGAGGGCGCCACAGGCGGCCTGTTCGACCAAAACGGCGCGGTGCGCAGAGGAGATGATGGGTTCTTTGGCGGCTTCGGTGATACAAACAACGGGACTCATCATTAAAGAAATGAAGGTCGGCGAAAACGACAGGCTCGTTACCGTGCTGACAAGCGATCTCGGCGTGATACGCGCTTTTTGCCGCGGTTCGCTGAAATCCGCGAGCAAAACCGCCGCTTCGACTGCTTTTTTGACCTATTCGCGGCTGAATATTTATAAAGGCCGCGATACATATAAAATCAACGACGCGGCGGCGGAAAAGATTTTTTGGGAACTGCGGAGCGATTTCTCGCTTTTGTCGCTGGCGTCATACTTTTGCGAAGTGTCGGCGTATCTCGCGCCCGCGGATGAGCCTGCGCCCGAATTTCTGCGGCTGGTGCTCAATTGTCTTCACCTGCTGAACCGCAAGGACGGAGCGCGGCTTTCGCCCGACGCAGTAAAAGCGGTTTTCGAGCTGAGATGCTGTATGTACGCGGGCTATATGCCCGATATTTCGGGGTGTCATCGCTGCGGAGGAGAGCTTAGCGGCAGCTGCCTGTTCGATATAGCGAACGGCGTGTTTTACTGCCGCGACTGCGCGAAAGGCGCACCCGCCGACGCAAAAAGCGAGGATAACGGCAGTGAGGGGCGCTCATCTTTGCGCGGCGAGGGAAACGGCGAGGAGCAAGGCTCTTTGCCCGCTCATCCGACGCCGAACGGCAGTTCTGCCGCCCGCTCATCCTCCGAAAACCTTTTTGAACGGCGCGATCCGCTCAGCCTGACCCGCCTGCCCTCAAGCGCGGCGGCGGCGATGCGGCATATTTTATATTCCACCGATAAGCAATGCTTCGGATTTCGCCTGAGTGAGCAGTCACTTTCAGCGCTTGGCCTTGCGGCAGAGCGGTTTTTACAGTATCAGACAGGCAGGCAGTTCGATACGCTGTCGTTTTATAAAACCTATTCTCTGTGACAGGGCGATAATCCTTTTAACCTGTCGCGTACAACCAAAAGGAAACCATGAACAATAAACATTTCAAAAAGCATTTCAAAACACTGGAACTGGATAAAATAGCGGCGATGCTGGCGGAGCGGTGCGTTTGCGCCGAGGCGGCACGAGCGGCGGAGGAGATTCAGCCCGCCGACAACCTTTCATCCGCCGCCGCACTGCTCGGCGAAACCGAAGACGCCTATATTTTAACGGCGCGGTTCGGCGCGCCGTCTTTTCCGTCGGTCAAAAATATGAGCGGCCCGCTCAGGCGCGCCGAGGCGGGCGGATTGCTCAGCATGGGCGATCTGCTGGAAACGGCGGGCGTGCTGCGCGGCGTGCGCCGCATTACCGAGTGGCGCTCCCATTCCGAGGGAGTGAGCAGCTCGCTGGACCGCTATTTCGGCAGACTTTGTCAAAACAAATATCTCGAAGAAAAAATCACCTCGGCGATCGTTTCCGAGGAGGAAATGAGCGACAGCGCCTCCCCCGCGCTCTACAATATTCGCCGCAAGATCATCAACACGGGCGCGGGTATCCGCGAAAAGCTCGATTCCATGATCCGCTCGGCGACCTATCAAAAATATTTGCAGGATCCCGTGGTGACTCAGCGCGACGGCAGATTCGTTGTGCCGGTCAAGGCGGAATTTCGCGCGAATGTTCCCGGCTTGGTGCACGATACTTCTTCTTCGGGGTCGACTCTTTTCATCGAACCGATGGCGGTAGTCGAGGCGAACAACGAGATCAAGGTGCTAAAAAGCGCCGAGGCGGAGGAAATAGAGCGAATATTATATGAGCTGAGTGCTGAGGCAGGCGAATTTGCCGATTCGATCATCGATTCTCAGCGCGTGATGACCGAGCTTGACCTGATCTTTGCCAAAGCAAAGCTCGGATTCGACATGAGAGCCTCCGTGCCCCTGCTGAATGACGAGGGCATTATCGAGCTACGCCGCGTGCGGCATCCGCTTCTTCAGAAAGACAAAGCCGTTCCGGTCGACGTATCGCTCGGAACGGGGTTTGACTCGCTGATCATCACCGGTCCGAACACAGGCGGCAAAACCGTCACGCTGAAATCGATCGGTCTGATCTGCTTAATGGCGGCGTGCGGACTGCTCGTCCCCTGCGCGGATAACAGCCGCGTGGCGGTGTTCGGCAGCATATTCGCCGACATCGGCGACGAGCAAAGCATCGAGCAGTCGCTCTCCACCTTTTCTTCGCATATCAAAAATATTGTCAACATACTAAACAGTGCCGATTCCCGCTCGCTTGTCCTGCTGGACGAGCTGTGTTCGGGAACCGACCCCGTCGAGGGCGCCGCGCTCAGCTATGCCGTTATCGAGCGGCTGCGCTCGCTCGGCGTGCGGCTCGCCGCCACCACTCACTATGCCGAGCTGAAAGCCTACGCGCTGGATACGGAGGGGGTCATGAACGCCTGCTGTGAGTTTGACGTTGAAACCCTCTCGCCGACCTATCGGCTGCTGATCGGCGTACCGGGCAAATCCAACGCGTTTGCCATAGCGGAAAAACTCGGAATCCCCCCTGCCGTCATCGAATCGGCAAGGGGCGCCGTTTCGGAGAACAGCGACCGTTTCGAGCGCGTCGCGCAGGAATTGCAGTCGGCGCATTCGGCGCTGGAAAAAGAGCGGGAAGCCGCCGCCGAGGCGCGCCGCGCCGCCGAAACCGCCTCGCTCGAGGCAAAAGAAACGCTTGCCCGCCTGAAAAAAGACTACGACGAGAAAATCGAGCAGGCGCGCGGGGAGGCGCGCATTATCGCGGACAACGCGAGAGCCGAGGTCAACCGCATTCTCGATGAACTCGAACGCATTAAGAAAGATAAACGCGCTGATTCCTCGGCGGCTCGAGCCGCCGCCAAGGCGGGATTCAAAAAGCTGGACGCCATTGCGGGAGAGGGGCAAAAATTCGACGATGAATACACCCTGCCGCGCGAGCTGCGCATCGGCGACACCGTGACGGCGCAGGGGCTGAGCTCCCCCGCAACGGTCATCGCCCTCGGGGCGAAGCAGGTTACCGTTCAGGCAGGATTGATCAAAATGAAGCTGGATATAGGCGACATTCGCCTTGCCGAAGACGCAAAACCGAGCCGGAAAAATGCCGCGCCCCGCCGCGGTGAGTTCCAGTCGCAGATCGACCGAAAATCCGAGCGCAGTGCGTCGATGGAGATCGACATTCGCGGAATGAACGTCGACGAAGCGGTTTTGGAGCTGGATCGGTTCATTGATACTGCGGTGATCAACGGGCAAAACACCGTCACCGTGATTCACGGCAAGGGCACGGGCGCGCTGAGGGCGGGCGTTCACAGCTATCTTCGGCGGCACAAGTCGATTCGCACTTTCCGCCTCGGCACATTCGGCGAGGGCGAGAGCGGCGTGACGATCGCGGAGCTGAAATAACCGGCTGATATATCCAATAAGCCAACCGCTAAACCCACCGCCGAAACAGATTTATGCAATTTTACTCACAACGGCTCAAATTTATGAGCGCGTATGTGTGCGCCCAAGCGGCGCGCTTAAACGAAAGGAACAACGCAGATGAAATTCACCGCCTCCGTTAAATCGGTGTTCAGCCGCATAATCCACGGAATTGCCGACTATATCCGCGAAACCGACAAGCTGCTTTTGATTCTGTGCACGGCGGCTTCGCTGATGGGGTGCGGTCTGATCTATTCCGCCGTTCGTTACAGCGGCTCAACCCGTACCGTGATCGTTCAGCTGCTCGCCGTCATGCTCAGCCTGGTCGCCGCGATCGTCGTGTCCGCCATTGATTATAAAACCATTTCCAAGCACCCGTCGGTGTTTGTGATTTTGGCGCTGATGCTGCTGATTTTCACCTATTTTTACGGCTATGCGCCCGAGGGAACGGAAAATAAAGCTTGGATTGAGCTACCTTACGGTATGTCGATTCAGGTGTCGGAGATCATTAAAATATTTATGATTCTTTCCTTCTCCTATCACGTGCAGTCGCTGCCGAAAGAGGAGATCAACCGCCCGAAAAATGTTATTTTGCTGGCACTCCACGGCGCCGCCGCCCCGATTCTGGTCATGGCGCTGCAAAAGGACCTCGGAACGGTCACGATCATGCTCTGCATCTTTTTGTTTATGATGTACGCGGCGGGGGTCCGCCTGCGGTATTTTCTCGTCGGCATCGCGGGAGTCGCCGCGCTCGCTCCGCTTTTGTGGTTTTTCGGTCTGTCGGAATACCAGCGCCAGCGGTTCGCCATCATTCTCGATCTCGAAAGCGACGCGAGGGGGCTTGGCTACCAGCAGCTTCAGGCGCTGAACGCGATCGGCTCGGGCGGCGTTTTCGGCGAGGGGTATCTGCACGGCACCTATATTCAATCGGGCTCCGTGCCGAAAGCGTATAACGATTTCATCTTCTCGGTCGCGGGCAACGAGTTCGGCCTCGTCGGCTGCATAGTCATACTGGCTTTGCTGATCGCCATCATCGTGCGCATCATGCGCATCGGTATGCAGGCGCGGGACGTGCAGGGCAAGGTCATCTGCTTCGGCGTTTTCGGAATGTTTGCCTCGCAAATTTTGGTCAATGTCGGCATGGTGCTGAGCATTCTGCCCGTTATCGGCGTTACACTGCCGTTTTTCTCGGCGGGCGGTTCGTCGCTCGTGATGCTGTTTATCAGTATCGGGCTGGTGCTGAGCGTTTACAAAAACCGCTTCAAACGCACGGTTTATATTCACGATTGAGAGGGTTATCATGAAAGAATTTATATCCGCCTCGCCCGCCGCGACCGAATCTGTCGGCGCGCTGCTTGCCAAGGACGTCAGGGCGGGGGACTGCGTGGCGCTGTTCGGCGGGCTGGGAATGGGCAAAACCGCTTTCACCCGCGGATTCGCCAAAGCGCTCAAATATAAGGGCGAGGTCGCCTCTCCGACATTCGCAATCGTTCACGAATATCTCGGCGGAACACTGCCGATCTATCATTTCGATATGTACCGTATCGAGAGCTACGACGAGCTGTATTCATCGGGGTATTTTGAGTATATCGAGGGCGAGGGCGTCTCGGTCATCGAGTGGAGCGAGAATATCGAAAACGTCTTGCCGAAGAAATATTACCGCGTGGAAATATCGCCGCTGGAGGGCGACGACAGCGCAAGAAAAATCTCGGTTTCGCTGATTGAAAACGAAGCTTAAATATACAAATTCGGCAAAAGGGCGGCGCGCTTTGCCTCGCGCGGCGGATAATCATCCATTTTTTGCCGATAAATTTCAAAAAGGAGAGTCAAAACAATGCCGATAACAGTTGGTATCGACTCATCGTCGGTCAGCGGCGCGGTGGGCGTGATCATAGACGGAAAAATTGCCGCAACCGGCTTTACGCACAACGGGCTGACCCATTCGCAAACGCTGCTTCCGATGATAGCGCGCGCGTTTTCGTCCGCGGCTATCACCGCCGAAAAGGTCGACCTGATCGCCGTGACCGACGGCCCCGGTTCCTTTACCGGGCTTCGGATCGGGCTTTCCACCGCCAAGGGAATCGCCGCCGCGTTCAGCATACCCTGCGTGGGCGTTTCATCGCTCGAAGCCGCCGCGTTCGGCGCCTTTTCGTCCAATAAATACAGCGACTTTCCTATTATCTGCGCGGTGATGGACGCACGGCGCGATCAGTTTTACAATGCGCTGTTTGAGCAAAAAGACGGCGCGCTTTGCAGGCTGTGCGACGACCGAGCGATCTCCTGCGCCGAGCTGCTGGATGAGCTTGCCGCCGACGGGAGAAAAATTCTGCTGACGGGCGACGGAGCGAACCTCTGCTTCGACAAGCTTCGTCGAAGCAATGCCGCCGCGATCTCCTGCCGCGTCTGCGACGAGGAGGAAATGTATATCGGGGGCGCGGCTGTCGCCCTGCTCGGAGAGCGGGATAAAGCACGGGCTGTGCCGTTTGATCGGATTATGCCGCACTATCTGCGGATTCCCCAAGCCGAGCGGG
>JBJEQI010000145.1:0-3831 GCA_051881675.1 Acutalibacteraceae bacterium | reverse complement strand
GTGCCGTTTGATCGGATTATGCCGCACTATCTGCGGATTCCCCAAGCCGAGCGGGAATTAAAGCTGAAAAAGTCTGATTGATCTGTCCTTTGTCGGATGTATCGGTCAGTTGTTATACATAATGCACAATAACAAGTCAAGGAGTTTGGTTAAAATGAACAAAAAAATAGCGATCGGTTGCGATCACGGCGGATTTGACCTGATGCAAAAGATCATCCCCCACCTCGAGGAACAAGGATACGCCTGCGAGTGCTTCGGCACCAACGACGGCAGCGCGGTCGATTATCCCGACATCGCCCTGCCGCTTTGCAAAAGCATCGTCGAGAAGAGAAACGACCTCGGAATCCTGATCTGCGGCACAGGAATCGGTATGTCGATCGCCGCAAACAAGGTCAACGGCATCCGCGCCGCGGTTTGCAGCGAGCATTATTCGGCAAAATATACCCGCCTGCACAACGACGCGAACGTTCTTTGCCTCGGCGGCAGAGTAACGGGGGATATGCTGGCGCTGGAGCTGGTCGATCTGTTTTTATCCACCGAGTGCGAGGGCGGCAGACACGCGCGCAGGAGGGAAAAGCTCGCTGAAATCGAGAAAATGAATTAAATTTCGCTATCACAAAAAGGCAGGATCGCACCGGTCCCGCCTTTTTGTTATATTACCGTATTTGCCGAGCAAAATCCACACATTACGGCAGCAGCTTAATCTCGTTTATGCACCTGCGGCAGATCTTCCGCCCGCCGACCTCCGTCATAACAGTTTCCGTCGAGCCGCAGATCGCGCAGATGCCCTGGCTCTTTTCCATAACGATTTTGCCGCCCTCCATATAGATGAACAGCGGCGTGCCCTCACTTACGGCAAGCGATTTGCAAAATTCTTTCGGGATGACCACCCGCCCCAGCTTATCAACCTTTCGTTCAACGCCCGTTACTGCCATAAACTCTCCTCCAAACCGTTGTTTTTCTTCATTATAGTATATTTCGCGCTTTTTGTAAATACTTTTTTCTGTTGCCGATCGAAAGAGGCGCTATCGGCATAAAATGTTTCACGTGAAACAAATTCCGCGATTTTTTGTGATTTCCCCTTTATTTTGCTTGTTAACTGTGGTATAATGATGAAAGCGATTATTATAGAATTTAGCTCGCGGCGCATCCGAACAAACGTCTTCGGCGACGGAGCAACAGATAGAAACAAAATCAAGGTGAATGTATGGGGAAAATCATCGCAGTTGTCAATCAAAAAGGCGGCGTTGGAAAAACGACAACAACCATTAATTTGACCGCCGCCCTGGGACTCAAAAACAAAAAATGCCTTTTGGTGGACATTGATCCGCAAGGAAATTCCACCACAGGGCTGGGCATAAGCAAGCGAAACGCCGAAGCGTCGTCATACAGCGTGCTCATCGGCAACGATGAGGCGAAAGACGCCGTGGTGGAGACCAAATTCAAAAACGTCAGCGTCATCCCGTCGAATATGGATTTGTCCGGCGCCGAGGTTGAGCTGGTCGACATGGCGGAGCGCGAGCAGCGGCTCAAAAAATCGCTCGCTCTTCTCCGCGATCAATACGATTTTATACTGCTCGACTGCCCGCCCTCGCTCGGTATGCTGACGGTAAACGCCCTTTGCGCGGCGGACAGCGTGCTCGTGCCGATTCAGTGCGAGTATTACGCGCTTGAAGGCTTGTCTCAGCTGATGAACACCGTTCGCCAAATTCGGCGAATCCACAATCCGCACATCGAGATTGAGGGAGTTTTGCTGACAATGTACGACGGCAGGCTGAACCTGACGCAGCAGGTCGTTGCGGAAATCAAAAAATTCTTCCCGAAAAAGGTGTTTTCATCGGTCATTCCGCGCTCGGTCAGACTGTCGGAAGCGCCGAGCTACGGCGAGCCGATCAGCTATTACGACAAGCGGAGCAAAGGCGCGCTGGCCTATGAATCGCTGGCGAAGGAAATCATCAAAAACAACAAATAAAAGGAGTATTCTGCATGGCAAAAAAATCAGGACTCGGCAGAGGATATGAAGCCCTGCTGATCGACAACTCCTCCGACAACAGCAGCTCGGTCGAGCTGAAAATCAACGAAGTGGAGCCGAACGCCGATCAGCCGCGGCGAATATTTGATCAGCAAGCGTTGGACGAGCTGTCGGAAAATATTAAAACCTACGGTCTGCTTCAGCCGATCGTGGTGCGGCCGATGATAAACGGCAGCTATCAGATCGTCGCGGGCGAGCGCCGTTGGCGGGCGTCGCGGCAGGCAGGTCTGAAAACGATACCGGCAATCATCAAAGAGCTGTCCGACGAGGAAACCATGGCGATCGCGCTGATCGAAAACCTCCAGCGTGAGGACCTCAACCCGATCGAAGAAGCCGAGGGGTATAAGCGCCTGCTGGACCAGTTCGGCATGACGCAGGACGAGCTGGCAAAACGGGTCGGCAAATCGCGGTCGGCGATCGCCAACACCCTGCGCCTGCTGGAGCTCGGGGATTTCACCAAATATGTGGAATCGGGCGAGATCAGTGCGGGTCACGCGCGGGCGATCCTCCCGCTCCACGACGACGACAGGCGCGTGGCAATCGACATGATCAAGCGCGGTTCGACCGTCCGCGAGATCGAACGGTTTGTGAAAGATTCAAAGCGCCCGCTCACCCCGGCACCCGAGCCGAAAAATGTCCGAAATGCCGCCGCTTTCGGCAAAGATCAATACTTAAGCGAGGTTCAGATCGCGTTGACCGAGGCGCTGGGCAGAAAAGTCCGCGTCACGCGCACCGGCGAGGAAAAAGGGCTGCTTCAGGTTGAGTTTTACAGCGAAAAAGATCTGGAATCGCTGGTAAATAAAATGTTCGGCGACATCTGAGCGACGAAGTTCGACTCATACCCGACAAAACGAAAGGAAAATAACCATGATTGATATAAAATTTTTAAGAGAAAACCCCGAAATCGTCAAGCAAAACATCAAAAACAAATTTCAGGATAAAAAGCTCCCGCTGGTGGACGAGGTCATCGCGCTGGATAAGGAAAGCCGCGAGGTTCGCGCCGCCGCCGACGCATTGCGTGCCGAGCGCAACAAAATATCCAAGCAGATCGGCGCGCTGATGGCGCAAGGGAAAAAGGACGAAGCGGAGCAGACCAAGCAGCAGGTTGCCAAATTTGCTGCCGACCTTGCCGATCTGGAGAAAAAGGAAGAGATCTTGACCGCGAAAGTCACCGAAATCATGATGAAAATCCCGAATATCATCGACCCGTCCGTTCCGATCGGCAAGGATGATTCGGAAAACGTCGAAATCAAGAAATACGGCGAGCCGTTCGTTCCCGATTTTGAGATTCCCTATCACACCGAAATCATGGAAAAACTCAACGGAATCGACCTTGATTCGGCGCGAAAGGTGGCGGGAAACGGATTTTACTATCTCATGGGCGACATTGCCCGCCTTCATTCCGCGGTTATATCCTATGCCCGCGACTTCATGATCGACCGCGGCTTTACTTACTGCATCCCGCCGTTCATGATCCGCAGCAGCGTCGTAACAGGGGTTATGAGCTTTGACGAAATGGACGCCATGATGTATAAAATCGAGGGCGAGGACCTCTATCTGATCGGCACAAGCGAGCATTCCATGATCGGCAAATTCATTGACACGCTGAACCCGAAAGAATCCCTGCCGCAGACGCTCACCAGCTATTCTCCCTGTTTCAGAAAAGAAAAGGGCGCGCACGGCATCGAGGAGCGCGGCGTTTACCGTATTCATCAGTTTGAAAAGCAGGAAATGATCGTCGTCTGCGAGCCCGAGGATTCGGCGGCTTGGTTTGACAAGCTTTGGCAGAACACCGTCGA
>JBJEQI010000144.1:0-10148 GCA_051881675.1 Acutalibacteraceae bacterium | reverse complement strand
CACCAAGAAAAAGACCTATTATGCGTATGACGACAGGGAAAAAGCCGAGATTTTGGAAAAGCTCGGCGACACGAAATACGATATTCAGCGCTCAAAGGGACTCGGCGAGAACCAGCCGGATATGATGAATCTGACGACGATGAACCCCGCGACAAGGCGGCTGATCAAGGTTTGCCCCGAGGACGCCGAGCGTACCGCGCAGGTGTTTGATATTCTTCTCGGCGACAATCTCGCGGGAAGAAAGGCGCACATCGCCGAGGACGGCTATAAATATCTCGATATGGCGGATATTTCGTAAGTTTTCGCACCACATTTTCGCACGACACTATTTCTGAATAAAGGAATGAGAATTTTTGGCAAAGAAAAAGGAGCAAGCAAAAAAGCAGATTTTGACTCCCGAGGAGGTCGGCGCTTATATCGCGGGCGCGGGCACCATGGTCAGCCAGCCGATCACCGAAACGCTGGAGACCAACTATATGCCCTACGCCATGAGCGTTATCGTCTCGCGCGCCATCCCCGAGATCGACGGCTTTAAGCCATCTCACCGTAAGCTGCTGTATACCATGTATACCATGGGACTGCTCAACGGCAAAACGATCAAATCGGCGAACATCGTCGGTCAGACCATGCAGCTCAATCCTCACGGCGACGCGGCGATCTATGATACTATGGTGCGCCTTTCGCGCGGATATGAGGCGCTGCTTCATCCGTATGTTTTGTCGAAGGGCAGCTTCGGCAAGGCGTATTCCCGCGATATGCAGTGCGCCGCCTCGCGTTACACCGAGGCAAAGCTCGAGCCGTTTGCCGCGGAGCTTTTCAAGGACATCGACTGCGATACCGTCGATTTTGTGAACAACTATGATTCTACCAAAAAAGAACCGTCGCTGCTGCCGGTGACCTTCCCGAGCGTGCTGGTGAACGCCAACACGGGCATCGCCGTCGGCATGGCAAGCTCGGTTTGCCCCTTTAACCTGCGCGAGATCTGCGAAACGACGATCGCCTATCTTTACGACGATACGATCAATATCGCCGATACGCTGACCGCGCCCGATTTTCCCGGCGGCGGGTATCTGGTGTATAACCGTGAGGAAATCGAGAATATTTATAAAACCGGCAAGGGCGGCTTTCGGATTCGGGCAAAATACAGCTACGATCCCAAGCAGAACTGCATTGACATCACCGAGATCCCGCCGACCACGACCTGCGAGGCGATCATCGAAAAGGTCATTGAGCTGTCGAAGCAGAAAAAGGTGACCGAGGTGGGCGATATCCGCGACGAAACGGGTCTTGCGGGCTTGAAGATTACGATCGATCTCAAGCGCGGCGTCGACCCCGACCGCCTGATGCTGAAGCTGTTCAAGATGACCACGCTTCAGGACACTTTCAGCTGCAATTTCAATATACTCATCGCGGGCTCGCCGCGGGTCATGGGCGTCGGGGAGATTCTTACCGAGTGGATCGCGTTCCGCACCGAGTGCGTAAAGCGCAAGCTGAATTTTAAACTCGGCAAGTGCAAGGAAAAGCTGCACCTGCTCCGCGGTCTGGAAAAGATTTTGCTCGATATTGACAAGGCGGTCAAAATCGTCCGCGAAACCGAGGAGGAGGCGGACGTTGTGCCGAACCTCATGATCGGTTTTTCGATCGACGAAACGCAGGCGGAGTATGTCGCCGAGATCAAGCTGCGGCATCTCAACCGCGAGTATATCTTAAAGCGCACCGATGAGATTGAGAAGTTGGAGCAGCAGATCGGGGATATGGAGGCGACGCTGAAAAGCCAGGCAAAGCTGAAAAAGATTATTGCAAACGAACTGCGCGAGATCGCGGATAAATACGGCGAGGAGAGAAAAACGCAGATCATCCGCGTCGATGACGAGCCGCAGGCGGAATATGAAGAGGAGATTCCTTCTTACCCCGTTACCTATTTCTTCTCGCGCGGCGGTTACTTCAAAAAGATCACGCCGCAGTCGCTGCGCATGAGCGGCGAGCAGAAGCTGAAGGAAGACGATGAGCTGCTGGAGTCGATCGAGGGCGAGAGCGCTGATCATCTGCTGTTCTTCAGCGACAGATGCCAGGTGTATAAGTCGCGCGGCAACGAGTTCGACGATTCCAAGGCGAGCGTCCTCGGCGATTATATTCCCTCAAAGCTGGAGTTTGATAAGGATGAAAGCGCCGTTTACATGGCGGTAACCGCGAAATACGACGGCTACATGGTCTTTGTTTTCCAGAACGGCAAGATCGCCAAGGTTGATATGGGCGCGTATGAAACGAAAACCAACCGCAAGAAGCTGATTTCGGCATATTCGGATAAGTCGCCGCTTTGCTGTGCGTTTTATATTAAAGAAGACTGCGAGCTTTTGCTCATCTCATCGAGCGGCAGGCGGCTGCTCGTCAATACCGCCGTGATCGCGCCGAAGACCACTAAAAATACGCAGGGCGTGGCGGCGATGAGCCTGCGCCGCGGTCACCGCATCACGGGCGCCGCGCTGTTTCATGAGGATATGCTGAAAAATCCTCACCGCTACCGCACCCGCAATCTTCCCGCTGCGGGCAAGCTGCCCGAGGCGGAAGAGGGCGGCGAGCAGCTTTCCTTTTGATTTTTGAAGCGGCGGGCAAAATAAAACACCGCCCCGACTGCTGCCGAAACGGTGAGTAAAAGACCGTGCAAACGCGCTGACGTGCCTTTTACTGAACCTATTTTGCGCGAAACGCCGCACGATATGCAAAAAAATCAAAAAAATGCTTGTATTTTTTTCATAACTGTGTTATGATGATATTTACTTAGTGTTAAATAATATTGGAGGTTACGATATATGTCCGTTTTAGATTATGTTCTGGGCATTTTGCTCATACTTTCCGCATTGCTGATTATCGCCATCATCCTGCTGCAGGAGGGTCGCAGAAAGGGTCTCTCGGGCGCTATCGCAGGCGGCGCCGATACTTTCCTTTCCAAGGGAAAGGCAAGAGCGGTGGACGCGGTCTTCTCCCGCATCACCAAGTGGATTGCGATCGGGTTCTTCGTGCTGGTCGTTATTGCGAATGTCATCAATTATTTCGGAGTATAAAAGAAACGCCGAGCGGTTCATCCGTTCGGCTTAATTTTTATCTGCACCGGAGCGCATACTAAGGAGTGTTTATGTTGGATTTTGAACAGCTGCACAGCAGGGAGTTGTATCTTCCCAACGATGAGTCGCTGATGAAGCATCAGCTGGAGTGCCTCGATCGGCTGTATGATTTTAATAATACCCGCCCCACCGAAATGCAAAAGCGGGAAGAGCTTTTGCGCGAAATGTTCGCTGAGATCGGGGAGGACTGCTATATCGAGCCGCCGCTTCGCGCAAACTTCGGCGGAAAGCACGTTCATTTCGGCGACGGCGTTTATGCCAATTTCAATCTGACGCTGGTGGATGATACGCATATTTATGTCGGCGACCATACCATGATTGGCCCGAATGTGACCATCGCCACCGCGGGGCATCCGATCGCGCCGCCGATGCGGGTGGACGGTATGCAGTATAATATCCCCGTTCATATCGGCAAAAATTGCTGGATCGGCGCGGGCGCGATTATTTTGCCGGGCGTGACAATCGGCGATAATTCCGTGATCGGCGCGGGCAGCGTGGTCACTAAGGACATCCCCGAAAATGTGGTTGCCGTCGGCAATCCCTGCCATGTGCTGCGCCCGATCGGCGAGCATGATTCGCAGTATTATTATAAAGACAAAAAGGTTCCCGACGCACTCCGCGAGGAGTACGGGCTTTAACGGAGCATACCTAATGAAATTGACGACAAAAAGGCTGATTCTGCGCCCGTTTGCGCTGTCTGATGCCGAAAGTGTTTTCCGATATGCGTCTAACCCCGCGGTCGGCGACCCGGCGGGTTGGTCGCCGCATACGAGCGTGGAAAACAGCGAAGAGATCATCCGCAGCGTGCTGATGACCGACGAAACCTATGCCGTCTGCCTGAAAGAAGACGGCGCCGCGATCGGTGCTGTCGGGCTGATGATCGGCGAACAGTCCGAACTTTCGATCGCCGACGACGAAGCCGAGATCGGCTATTGGCTCGGCGAGCCGTTTTGGGGGCGCGGGCTGATTCCCGAGGCGGTGGAGGAGCTTTTGCGGCACGCGTTTGCCGATCTATCTTTACGCGCGGTCTGGTGCGGCTTTTTCGACGGCAATCAAAAGTCGGAAAGAGCGCAGGCGAAGTGCGGATTCCGCTTTCAGTATACTTTGGATCGCGTGTTTGTCGCGCCCCTCGGCGTTTACCGCACCGAGCACGTCACCCGCATCACAAGGATTGAGTGGGAGCAGCGTCTAAAGTAGCGATGCTATGAAAATTCAAGCATTTTATCAAGCTAAAACCCCGCTCATCGGGCAGCCGAGGGGCGGGGCTGTGTTATGTATGTAGCTTAAATACGGCTGCTGTACGGCAGTTACTGCTGGTGGTGTGTCATCTGTCGCAGTCGGCGGCGTTTTTGTAGACATTCGCGCACAGCCGCAGCAGATCGTCGTAAACACTAAGCGACGAGCAGTCCTGCCGAAAGGACGCCGCGCCTTTCAGCCCGCGCATATAATAAGCCGCGTGCTTTCGCGCTTCTCTCATCGCCGCGCGCTCGCCCTTGTATTCCACCATCAGCCGCACCTGCTTTTGCAAAAGCATCAGCCGTTCGGAGAGGGGAGGGTCGGGCAAGACCCGCGTTTCGGAAAGATAGGCGTTGATCTGGCTGAAGATCCACGGCGCTCCGCAGGCGGCGCGCCCGACCATGACAAAGTCACAGCCTGTCTGCTCATACATCTTTGCCGCGTCGTCGGCGTTGCGGATGTCGCCGTTGCCGATGACGGGAATCTTCACCGCCTCCTTGACTTGGCGGATAATGTCGATATCCACGGGCGGGGCATACATCTGATCGCGTGTTCGCCCGTGAACGGTGACTGCATCGGCGCCCGCCTGCTCGCAGAGCGCGGCAAGGAGCGGCGCGTTGATATGCTCCGAGTCGATTCCCGCCCGCATTTTAACGGTAACGGGTACACCCACCGCCCGCTTCACGCGATAGACTATCTCCGCCGCAGCTTCGGGATGCTGCATCAGCGCGCACCCGCCGCCCGATTTCGCGACCTTCGGCGCGGGGCAGCCCATATTGATGTCCACAAAATCAGGCGCGTATTCCATGGCGATCTGCGCCGCTTTTGCCATGATATTCGGGTCCGAGCCGAACAGCTGCACCGCCGACGGGCGCTCGGCGTCGCCCACATACAGCAATGATTTTGATTTTCCGTCGCCGAGCGTAACGCCCTTTGCGCTGGTCAGCTCGCCCACGGTATACGCCGCGCCGAACCCGCGGCACATCTCGCGCATAGCGCGGTCGGCAACGCCCGCCATCGGTGCCAGCGCCGCATAGCCGCGAATCTCGAGGTTTCCGATCTTCATATTCCTTACGATCAACCCTTGCTTTTTTATCATTTATGTGATATTATAACAGATACGGCGCGATTTTTCCACATTTTTATAAAAAATAAAAATAATGCTTGCATTTTGCATTTGAATGTGGTATTATATATTAGCTTTTGTATGAAATTTCGTGCGAAAGCTCAAGTTCGCATTAAGATTTCACCGGATTTCCTTAAACCGGCAGGGATCAATGCTTTGGGAGCCGCGCGGCTCCGTAATCCATTGAAGCGGGCAGTCCTCTGCGCACTCGTTTGCGGTATGAATGTCTGAAATAATATTAAGGAGGATAATGGAATGGACGCTGTTAAAGAACTTGCAAATGCCCAGCTGAAAAGCGATCTGCCGAAGATTCCGGTGGGCGCTACCGTTAAGGTTCACGTTAAGATTCGCGAGGGCGAGAAAGAAAGAATTCAGAATTATGAGGGAACGGTAATCGCTAAGAACAACAGCGGTATCGCCGAAACCATCACCGTCCGCCGCATTGCTTACGGCGTCGGCGTTGAGCGTGTTTTCCCCGTGCATTCGCCGAATGTTGACAAGATTGAGGTTCTTTCGCTCGGTAAGATTCGCCGCAGCAAGCTGTATTATCTGCGTGATCGCGTCGGTAAGGCGGCTAAGCTTAAGCAGAAGCTTAAATAATTGGAATTTTTGCAAAAGGGGCGATTTTTTCGTCCCTTTTGTCTTTTCTTTTTAAATGGTTTGTGGTATAATGAATAATCGCCGGAGCGATTATTTTGGAGTTTGGCTTCGCCAAACATCCGAAGCGGAAGAGTTTATTGTAAAATCACAAGTGATTATTTTGGAGTTTGGCTTCGCCAAACATCCGAAGCGGAAGTATAATGATCGCAGAGCGATCATTATATGGAGTTTTGCTCGTCGGTCCGAGTGACCGACGTTTGGCGATTGCGCCAAAGCGCAAAACGTCCGAAGCGGAAGAGTTTAGTGTCATAACCGCAAAACGATTATTATTGCGTTCTGCCCTCACGTGCGGGGCAGCATGGCGCATGATATGAGAGATAAAGGCAGGTGAGCAGCTTGAAAAAGTCAAAGCGAATCGGCGCTTTGCGCGAGGAATCGGGCATTGTTGCGCTGGGGCGGGAGTCTTTGCGTCGGTATTCCGCCGCCGAGATCGCTTTCGAGTGGCTCGATGTCTTTATCATCGCGCTGATCGCGGTGATCATGCTGTTCACCGTTGCTATCTGCAAGGTCGATGTCGACGGCAGCTCGATGGTTCCCACCCTGAACGATAAGGATCAGCTGATCATATCGGGGTTTCACTATACTCCGCGCGCGGGCGATATCGTTATTATTTCGCGCAATCATTCCAACCTCGGCGAGGCGCAGTCGTTTTCCGATAAGCCGCTGGTCAAGCGCATTATCGCCACCGAGGGGCAGACCGTCGAGATCAAAGACGGCGGCGTTTATATCGACGGCAAGCTTTACGCGGAGCCGTATCTGGATAAAAATACCGTGCCGAACGGAACGGAGGACAACGGCTTTACAGGCAGGCAGACCGTTCCCGCGGGGTGCGTGTTTGTGCTGGGGGATAACCGCCCCGATTCGCACGACAGCCGCGCCGAGGACATTGGCTTTATCGACGAGGACTATATCCTCGGGAAAGTGCTGTTTCGTATCTATCCGTTTAATGCGGTCAAGTCGTTTTTTGATGAGTGACAGCCGCCGCGGCGTATAAATTTGAGCTTAGAAGTGTGAGGGATGTTCCTGTGGATAAATTTGAGAGAACCGTAACGGCGGTGCCGCGCGAGGATACATATGTAAAATCGGATACCGCCGCGTGCTCTTCGTCAGTTGCGTCTTTGTTTGAGTGGATGGATTCGCTGGTTGTCGCGCTGGTCGCGGTGATGCTGCTGTTTACGCTGATCCTCGGAAAGGTTGAGGTTTCGGGTGATTCGATGAAGAATACGCTTCATAACGGCGATCAGCTGCTGATGAGCGTGTTCAATTATGAGCCGAAGGCGGGGGACATCGTGATTCTTTCCACCGGCTGCGCGCAGACCGAGGAGGGCAAAAAATACGATAAGCACCCGCTGGTCAAGCGCATTATCGCCACCGAGGGGCAGAGCGTCGAGATCAAGGACGGCAGCGTTTTTGTGGACGGCAAGGCGCTCGCAGAAGACTATCTGGACCAGTCGCTGACCGGCGGCGTTACCGAAGAGGATAATTTTGTCGGTAAAATGACCGTTCCCGAGCATTGCGTGTTCGTGCTGGGGGATAACCGCCCCGACTCTGCCGACAGCCGCATCATCGGCTTCATTGACGAAAATTACATCCTCGGCAAGGTGATCTGCCGCTTTTTTCCGTTCGATGACATAAGAACTTTTTAACGGAGATTCGCAATATGAATGATAATCAGAATACTATCCAGTGGTTTCCCGGCCATATGGCGAAAACCCGCCGCATGATCGGCGAGATGCTGCCGCTGATCGACCTTGTCGCCGAAGTAATCGACGCGCGGATTCCCGTTTCGAGCCGCAATCCCGAGCTTAGCGGCTGGATCGGGCAAAAGCCGCGCATTATTTTGCTGAACAAGTGCGATATGGCGGACGAGCGCCGCACCGGGGAATGGATTGACGCGCTCAACGACGAAACAACCGTTGCTATCCCGATCGACTGCAAGTCGGGCAGGGGGCTTGATAAGTTTTTGCCCGCGGTGCGGCGGATTCTGGAGCCGCAGAGGCGCAAATATGAGGCTAAGGGCATGAGCGGGCGCACGCTGCGCGTGATGGCGGCGGGCATCCCGAATGTCGGCAAGTCGTCGTTTATCAACCGCCTGTGCGGTCAGCGCCGCGCTAAGGTTGCCAACCGCCCGGGGATTACCAGAGGAAATCAGTGGTTCATGATCGATAAGGGAATCGAATTGCTCGATACCCCCGGTGTGCTTTGGCCGAAATTTGAGGATAAGGCTGTCGGCGAGCACCTCGCCTTTTGCGGCTCGATCAAAGACAGCATTCTCGATATCGAAACGCTCGCGGTCGACCTGATCGCGTGTCTGCGCGCGGATTATCCTGCGCTTCTCTGCGAGCGGTTTAAGCTTGCGGACATTTCCGATCTGCAAAATTATGAGGTGCTCGAGCTGATCGCCGTTCGCCGCGGGATGAAGATCTCCCGCGGGGAGGCGGACACCGAGCGTGCGGCAGCGACCCTTTTGGAGGAGTTTCGCAACTGCAAAATCGGGAAAATGACGCTCGAAAGGGTGGACGGCAATTGATTATCCGAGAATATCGCGAGTCCGATCTTTCGCGCATGATCGAAATATGGAACGGAGTCGTCCGAAGCGGCGACGCGTTCCCGCAGGATACCGAACTGGATGAGCGCTCTGGCGAGCGCTTTTTCGCCGAACAGAGCCGCTGCGCCGTCGCCGTTGCCGACGGCGATGTCCGCGGGATGTATATTCTCCATCCGAACAATATCGGCAGATGCGGGCATATCTGCAACGCAAGCTTTGCGGTGGATAAGGCTTTCCGCGTCAGGGGAGCGGGCAGGGCGCTGGTCGCCGACTGCATGAAAAGCGCCGCCGAGCTTGGATTTCGCATTTTGCAGTTTAATGCTGTGGTCGCGGATAATCTTCCCGCGCGCAGGCTGTATGAAAGCATGGGATTCATCCCGCTCGGAACGATTCGCGGCGGCTTTTACAGCGGCGGCGAATATAAAGATATTTGCCCGTATTATATTTCGCTTGTCTGACTTTTTTGTCATAGATGAGCAACCCGCCCAAAGCGCGGGCGAAAGGAGTCGGTTATGCCCGATTATTTGATTGAAAATGAGCTGAAAACCCGCGGATTTGAGCTGGTCTGCGGCGTGGACGAGGCGGGCAGAGGCCCGCTTTGCGGTCCCGTTTGTGCGGCGGCGGTCATTCTGCCTGCGGGCTGTGAGATCGAGGGGCTGAACGATTCCAAAAAGCTCAGCGAAAAAAAGCGGGAACAGCTTTTTGATGTCATTACCGAAAAAGCGGTCAGCTACTCCATTCAGTTTGCGGATAATCGGCTGATCGATGAGATTAATATTCTGAACGCCACCATGCTGTGCATGAAAAACGCCGTGAACGGGCTGAATGTCCGCCCCAATTTTGCGATCATCGACGGCAATAAGGTTCCCGAAGATTTGGGTGTCCCCGCCGAATCGGTGGTCAAGGGCGACGCGAAGTCGATGTCGATCGCCGCGGCGAGCATTCTCGCCAAGGTCAGCCGTGATCGCCTGATGTATGAGTATGACCGCCGGCATCCCGCCTACGGCTTTGCCGCCCACAAGGGCTACGGAACGGCGGCGCATTATCAGGCGATTTTTGAGCACGGTATCAGCCCGATTCACCGCCGATCCTTTCTCAAAAATCTGGAGAGCCACCGAAAATGAATGATAACCGTAAACGGGGCGATCTCGGCGAGGAAACCGCCGAGCGGTTTTTGATCAGCCGCGGGTATCGCATCGCTGAGAGGAATTATTCGAGCCGCTACGGCGAGATCGACATAATCGCCGAGGATGAGAAATATATTGTTTTTGCCGAGGTGAAAACGCGCGGCGATCTTTCGCACGGACTGCCGCGTGAGGCGGTCGGCCGCGCCAAGCAGCGGCGGATCATTCTGACCGCATACGCGTATATAGCGCAAAGCGGGTGCCGCTTGCAGCCGCGATTTGATGTGATCGAGGTGTATATTACCCGATCTGCCCAGCCGAAAGTCGTTCGG
>JBJEQI010000143.1:0-2318 GCA_051881675.1 Acutalibacteraceae bacterium | reverse complement strand
TCTACTTTCGTATAGGTGGAATACTTTTCGGACAAAACGCTGACAGGCTGAACAGTTCCCGATTCATCGCCGTAAATGATATAATCGAGCGTAACATTGAAAACCTTTGCGATACGCATAAGCACCTCAAGCGACGGAGATGCTTTGCCGTTCTCATAATAGGAATAGGTCGATCGGTCTATTCCAAGGACATCTGCAATCTGTTTTTGAGTCAACGCGCTGTTTTTGCGAAGCTCTCTAAGCTTATTTGTCATAATTTTGCCGTCCTTTTTAAAAAAATTATGGGTTTCTCAACTTTTGATTATCCGAACATATAGCTATATTATATAATATGTTTTGCAAAAAATCAATACAAAATAATGACTTTTGCAATAATTTAGTCAAAATATGTGTTGACAAATCGAAAATAATTGATATAATAATATTGTTGCGTTTTCGCCGGTGTGGCTCAATGGCAGAGCAGCTCATTCGTAATGAGCAGGTTGTCGGTTCGATTCCGACCACCGGCTCCAGTAAAGAGGTTATCATGTGGATAGCCTCTTTATTTATTTGTCATACAGTTTATGGCGGAATCCGCTGACAAATGCAGCCATTTCTTCGGGCGTTTCTTTCATTCCGCTTTTGATCCAATGATTAAATATACCGCTGTATCCGTACAAAAGGAAATGATATTTCAGTCTGCTTTCCGTGCTTGTACCCTCTTTTGCAAAATACTCATCAAAAAAAGCATATATTTTGGATAAGAACCCTAAATCGGCATGGTCGCTCAATAATAACGACCACAGTTCCTTTTGCTCCGAAAACTTAATAAAAATAATTTCCGTCAGCTTATCAACATCGTTTTTGTATTGATATGCTGATTTTTTAATTTCATTAAACATTTCCGTTTCCAATGACGACAGCAAGTCGTATTGACTTTCATAATACCGATAAAACGTGGCTCTGTTGATTTCCGCTATATGGCATATTTCCGTCACGGTAATCTTTTCAACGGGAAATTTTTAAGCAGCTCTAAAAACGCGTTACGAATGGCTTGTTTGGTATATCGTACTCTTGCATCTGTTTTCATATAATGCTCTTTTGCAACACTGTTGACAAATGTGCCGCATATCTTTCATTTTCATTTTTTATGATGTTCACTCTACCCCATTAATACTATTATACTATATTAACGGAAAAATGCAACAGATGTTTAATAAATTTCGGGTGTTGCAGAATGGGGTTGGAGTAAATGGAAGGATTACATCTGAAAACATGGCAGCTTGCATTGGTCGCGATCGTGTATATCGCTTATCTTTGCTTGGTTTTGCTCGGAGGAATGAAAAAGATCAAGCCGATCGTATATGCGGCTATGACGCTGCTGATGATTTACGGCTTAATCAAGGAATGCAACGGAATCGGCAGTACCGCGGAGCTGATCAACATCTCGGTGATCCTGCTTATCGGGCTTATTAAAGGCATTTATCTGGGGCGCCAGAAATTTGTTGAAAAAACGGACGGCGTCTGGTACTTGTATCACAATAAAAAATACATCGCCGCATGGGTCGTTTTCTTTATCATTAAATTGGCTTTCACGCAGATTTTGAAAACGGTTTCAGGCGCGGATATACCGCTTTGGCACATGATATTGTATTTTTGCTTTTACTATCCGTGGAGAACGGTCAATGTATTTATTGTAAATCCCGAAATGCGGCGGGAGGTATTGAAATTCCGACGGAAATAGCGTCGGGCTTATGAATCTATTTCCCCCGACTGTATCAGGTGATCCAAAAAGCAGGAGCATCCCTCGGTGATTTCATCGAAGGTGACGTCAAACCTGCCGACATACCACGGGTCGGCGATGTCGCGCGGATGATCGGTATAATCGAGCAGTTTTTTGACTTTCCCCTCTGGGTCGCCGTCGAAGATCCTCAAAACAGCTGCAATATTCTTTTCGTCCATGCAGAGAATATGGTCAAACCGATCGTAATCGGCGGGTCGCAGCGCGCGGGAGCAGCGGTCGGTGAACAGGATACCCTTGCGCTTTAATTCACGCTGCGCGTCGCCGTACAGCCGTTCGCCGCAGCGTTCGTTATAGCTGTCGGTCGCCGCCGAGTCAATATGAAACGACGCGGCAAGCCCTCGCTTGCTCACCATATTCTTAAAAATAAACTCTGCCATCGGCGATCGGCAAATATTGCCGAGGCACACAAATAATACGTTTATCACTGTTATTCCGTTCCCGCCGCGCGACTCATCGGTGCGGCGTTTTTGATGTTACTTTCATAATAAATGCCGGACGGGCGGATGTCAAGCATTTTTTCAGATAGTACTAAATT
>JBJEQI010000142.1:0-2322 GCA_051881675.1 Acutalibacteraceae bacterium | reverse complement strand
CCGCTTACCACTGCGATTCCGCCGTTCATCCGCGCCGTTTCATTCACCGCCAGCGCCATATCGCCGTCATCCGCTCCGACCGCGATAATATTGTGGGAATCGTGCGCGATGCTGGTCGCGACCGCGCCGCGCTTCAGCCCGTACCCTTTGATCAGCCCGACGCCGATATGCCCTGTGGCAAAATGCCGCTCGATGACCGCCGCCTTGAGAATGTCCCGCTCGGGATCGGGACCCTCAGCTGTTCCTGCGCGGGTCGTGACGATCTCGCCGCCGATCATGCCGATCACGGGCAGCGCGCGGTCGATTGCAAAGCTGGACTTCGTCACTTTCGCTATATGAACGGTATTCTGCGCGGCGGATGTGAGCGACTCCTCCACCTGTGGCTCGGCAAACGGGATGACCTCCTCGCTGTCGAACACAAGCCGCCCTTTCTTATATACGGCGAGGACGCGAAAGTTCTCGAGCGAATCCACAACCGCCAGATCAGCGAGATACCCCGGCGCTACCGCTCCCTTATTATTCAGCAAGAAGTACCGCGCTGCATTGTGGCTCGCGGTTTTAACGGCGAGCAGCGGGTCGGCACCGAGCGCGATCGCTTTTTTCACGATATAGTCGATATGCCCGCCGTTTTTCAGGTCGCCCGGGTGCTTATCGTCGGTGGCAAACATACAGCGCGAATAATATTTCTCGCAGATCAGCGGGCACAGCGCCTCCAGATTTTTCGCCGCGGTGCCCTCGCGAATCATGATGAACTGACCCTTCCTCAGCTTTTCGAGCGCATTGTCAAGATCGCTGCATTCGTGATCGGAATACACGCCCGCCGTGATATAGGCGTTCAGCGCCCTGCCACTGAGGGCGGGCGCGTGGCCGTCGATCTTTTTGTGGTGCGACTGCGAGGCCAGAATCTTCGAGATCGGCTCCTCATCGCCGCCGATCACGCCGGGATAATTCATCATCTCGGCAAGCCCGAGCACCCGCGGCTCCTCATAAAACTCATCAATATCACGAAAATCGAGCGCCGCGCCCGATTCATCCGCGGGCGAGGCGGGAACGCAGGATGGCAGCATAAAATGCACGTCGATCGGCAGCTCACGCGTGGCGGCAAGCATATATTCAATGCCGCGTTTCCCCATGACATTGGCGATCTCATGCGGGTCGGTGATCACGGTCGTCGTGCCGTGGCGCACCACCGCCCGCGCAAACTCGGCGGGCGTGCACAGCGAGCTTTCGAGGTGAATATGCGCGTCAATCAGCCCCGGCACGACCACCTTGCCGCTCATGTCCGCCTCCTGCTTACCGCTGTAATCGCCCATGCCGACGATCAGTCCGTTGGAAACGGCAATATCGCCGAAGCACAGCTCATTGGAAAAAACATTCAGATAGCAAGCGTTTTTCAGCACAAGATCCGCCTTTTCCCGCCCCGCGGCGACCGCGATATTATGCTGCTTTTTGGGCAGCTTTCGGCGAACTCTCTGCTCGGTAGTTTCCTGCTCCAGTATCATAGCGTTATCTCCCCTTTCATAATCAAAAATCCGCCGCTGAAAAGCTGCGGCGGAAAATCGAATCCACTAATCGTATTTGCCGCGCCGCTCAAACTGCTCAAAGAACGGAATTAATAAAACGTTGCGACCTCCTCGATCGGCGCATTGGAGCGGACAAGCTCACTCACATACAACACCGGACCGACCGAGCGGTAAAGCTTGTTCTTCTCGCACCGAATCGTCGCGGTAACCACAAACCAATCGCGGCTGTTGACCGCGATCTCTCCGCTGTAAACGGCAACCAGACCTGCATAGGTGATGTCCTCGACACAGCAGGTCATGACGTGCCTGCCGATCGCAAACGAATCGGCGGGCATTTTGCGGTCCTTTGCCGCAATACCCTTAAACTTGACAGTTTTGCCCTCGTATTTCTGCATATCCTCAATCATATCGCGGTAAAACAGCGCAAAATCCTTATCCTCCACCGTGATAACGGGCGCGTTGACGTCAAAAGGCAGCGGATCCTCGATGTCGTCGTATTCCACGCTTCCGTCCTCATACTCATAGGCAATATCGGGACGGCGCGACACATTGCGGATCAGCTTATGCAGCGCCATCTTGTCAAAGCCCGCCTTACAGCGGTTGAAAACCACCACCTCACAGGCGTTGATCTTATCCACAACAATGTTGCGCATATTGGCATTATACTGCAAAATGGTATTCGCGTCGGCAAACATCATGCACTGATACACGGGATAATTCTGCGGCAGCGCGTCATAAAGCGAGCCGATCTGCCACATACCGTTATACTCAATAACAACGCGCTCGAATTTGTACTTTC
>JBJEQI010000141.1:0-2340 GCA_051881675.1 Acutalibacteraceae bacterium | reverse complement strand
GTTCATTTACCCTGTGAACTACAACTGCGCGGGTCAGCTCGTCGTGGCGGGCAAGACCGAGTATTTCGAGCAGTTTTCCGCCGATGTTAAGGCGGCGGGCGGCAGGGCATTGCCGCTGAAGGTCAGCGGAGGATTTCACTCGCCGTTTATGAACGGCGCGGCGGCAGAGTTCGGCGAATATCTGAAATCGGTCCAGTTTGCGCAGCCGCAGCTTACCGCTTATTCCAACTATATCGCAAAGCCGTACAGCGGTGATATTCGCTCGCTGCTGGAAAATCAGATCAATCATCCCGTTCACTGGGAGGCGATCATTCGCTCACTGCTGGACGACGGATTTGATACATTTATCGAGGTCGGCGTGGGCAACACACTGCAAAAGCTGGCAATGAAGATCACGGCGGGCGCCGAGGGTATCAGCTGCCTGAAATGCGAAAACGCCGAGGACGTGGAAGCGATCGCTTCACAGCTTGGCTGACAGGAGGAGAATACATATGCTTAAAGGAAAAACCGCCGTTATAACCGGCGGATATCAGGGAATCGGCATGGAGATCGCCAAAAAGCTCGGCGCCAACGGCGCGGATGTGGCGGTGCTCGACATTGCCGATCCGTCCGGTGCGTCGGAGGTCATCTCGTATCTGGAAGGGTGCGGCGTGCGCGCAAAAGCGTATTCGTGCGATGTTTCGGATTTTGAGGCGGTCAAGGCCGTTTTCAAAGAGATCGTCGCCGATTTCGGGCATATTGACATACTGGTCAACAACGCGGGAATCACGCGCGATAAGCTGATGCTCGGCATGAAAGAGGCGGATTTCGACAGCGTTATCAACATCAACCTGAAAGGTGTTTTCAACACGATCAAGCAGGTCTATCCGCTGTTTGCCAAACAGCGCTCGGGCAAGATCGTCAATATGAGCTCCATTTCGGGGCTGATGGGCAACGCGGGTCAGGTCAACTATTCCGCGTCCAAGGCGGGGCTGGTCGGTCTGACAAAATCGGTTGCCAAGGAGCTTGCGTCGCGCGGGGTCTGCTGCAATGCGGTCGCGCCGGGCTTTATCCGCACCAAAATGACCGAGAATTTCGTGGATAACGAGCAGCTGATCGACTCGCTTCCGATGAAGCGCATGGGCGAGGCGGAGGAAGTCGCGGAGCTGGTGCTTTTCCTTTGCAGCGACAAGTCAAACTATATCACCGGCGAGGTCATCCGCATCGACGGCGGCATGGCAATGTGATCTGCCGCAAGGCACTATTAACCCGAAAGGAATTTTATCATGAAACGTGTAGTTGTAACAGGACTCGGCGCTGTCACCCCGATCGGCAACAGCGTGGAGGAATTTTGGGATTCGCTCAAAAACGGAGTGAACGGTATCGCGAAGATCGAGTCGTTCGACGTCAGCGAATTCAAATATACGATGGCGGCGCAGCTGAAAAACTTTGATCCGACGCTGCTGATCGACAAAATGACCGCCAGAAAGGTCGATCCCTTCGTTCAGTATGCTCTCTATGCCTCACAGCAGGCGGTGGACGATTCGGGAATCCTCGATACGATCGACCACGATGAGCTGGGTGTTTATTACGGCTCAGGAATCGGCGGCTTTGAAACCTTCTGTAAGGAGCATCAGGCGCTGTTGGAAAGGGGCCCGAGGAGAGTTACCCCGCAGTTTGTTTCTAAAATGATCTATAATATCGCGGCGGGCAACATCGCGATCCGATTCAAGGCATACGGCCCGAATGAGGCAATCTCCACCGCCTGCGCTACAGGCACAACCGCTGTCGGCGAGGCTTACCGCGCCATTCGCGACGGGTATGCCACGGCGATCATCGCGGGCGGCACCGAGGCGGCGATCGCGCCGCTGACGCTCGCGGGCTTCGGCAACTGTCTGGCGCTGACCGCGTCGGACGACCCGAATGCGGCCTCGCTCCCGTTTGACAAGCGCCGCGGCGGATTCGTTATGGGCGAGGGAGCAGGAACACTGATTCTCGAGGAATACGAGCACGCGCTCAACCGCGGTGCGAAGATCTATGCTGAGGTTTGCGGCTACGGCTCAACCTGCGACGCGCATCACGTTACCGCGCCCGACCCCGACGCTAAACATTCGGCGCGCGCGATTCGCATTGCCCTCGGCGAGAACGAGGTCGACGCCTCGAAGATTTATATTAACGCGCACGGAACCGGCACCCACCTTAACGACGTTACCGAAACGCACGCTTTCAAAAACGCATTCGGCGACGACGCGTATAAGCTTCACATCAGCTCGACAAAGTCGATGACAGGTCATCTGCTCGGCGCGGCGGGCGCTGTTGAGGCGATCGCGGCGATCAAGGCGCTCAATACGGGCATCATCC
>JBJEQI010000140.1:0-2354 GCA_051881675.1 Acutalibacteraceae bacterium | reverse complement strand
CGACCGTATCGCCGATCTCAATTCCCGCACGGCGCAGGGCATGAACGCCGACCGCCGCAGGCTCGGTCATCGCCGCGCAGTCAAACGAAAGATTATCGGGGATAAACTGAAGATTCCATTTCGGCACCGCGACATACTCGGCAAAAGCGCCGTCGCAGCGCGAGCCGAGATAATTATAGTGCGAGCAAAGCTCGAAATTGCCTTTTTTGCAGTTATTGCACTCACGGCAGGGAATCAGCGGGAAAACCGCGCATCTTCTGCCGATCAGTTCCCTGTCGCCGTCATCAAACACATCGGCGATCTCGCCCGCAAACTCATGACCGGGAATCGTCGGGAAATGATAGGTCCCCGTCGTGAAGATTCGCGGTATATCCGAGCCGCAGATGCCGCACGCGCGAACCCTGAGCAGCACCTCGCCGCTTTTCAGCTTCGGGATCTCGACCTCTTTCAGTTCCAGCGCGCCGACGTCGGTCAGCACTCTTGCTTTCATTGTTGCCATATTCTGTTCCTTTCCGCCGCTTTGCACAAACGGCACTCCGACGGTATATTTATCTACCGCGCGGATACGATCGCGATGGTTGTTCGATGGGTATTTTAAGGTTATGGGAATTATTTATCCATGCTGTCCATGATCAGCTCAAACGACCTCAGGTCCTCGGGGGTGGTGATCTTAAAGTTGCTCTCGCTGCCGCGGACAAGCTTGATCTTCATGCCGTGGCGATACGCGATCTCACTGCTCCCCGCCGTGGCGGCGATCTCCTCGTCGGACACCAGGTTGTGAATAGCAAAATATTTGCCGAAGTTGAAGCTTTCGGGCGCCTGACCCGCAAAAAGCTCACTGCGCTTGAGCAGACTGCCGATCGTTTTGCCGTCGGCGCTTTGATAAACGGTGTCTTTCACGGTGATAACGGGCATCGCGCCGTCCATCTCATAAGCGCCGTCCAAGCAGTCCTTAATGATCTCATCCGAGGTCAGCGGGCGCGCCGCGTCGTGAATGATGACGGCGTCCGTATCGCCCGTAAACGCCGCCGCCGCTTTCAGCCCGCTGTAAATCGAGTGCTGGCGGGTGCGCCCGGGATCGGCAAACACGCGGAATTTCGTAATCTTTTCCTTATCCAGCCACTCGCGGATATACTCGCGCCAGCCGCTGTCCGCCACGATCACGATATTGTCTATCATCGGGTGATTCTCAAAAATATTCAGGCAGTAGGCGATGATCGGTCTGCCTTTTACGGTGAGGAACTGCTTCGGGCGGTCGGCTCCCATGCGGGTGCCTGTCCCGCCTGCGAGTATAACGGCGGTATTCAATAGATCAGATCCTTCTCACGGAATTTTTATAATAAGAAAAATGCTACGCTGTTAATTAAAATCTATTTTACTATACTTATCGCAAAATGTCAAGGACGAGCAATCTTTCCCTCAAAGCAATTCTGCCCCGCCTCATACAAATTATGACAGCGGTATTTGACAGCAATCGACTGCGGCGCGGTAGTATACTGATACCATCAGGGCGGCGAAAACGCCGCGGGAAAGGGTGAGCGAATTGATTATTTATGCCGATGTGATGTTCACCGTCAATCTGCTCGCCGACTGGCTGCTTTTGCTGGCGGTCTGCGCGGCGGTGCGCGTTCGCCCGCCGTTTATTCGACTGCTTCTCGGCGCGGTCTTCGGGGCGCTTTGCTCGTTTTTGATACTGCTCCCGCCGCTCGGCTTTTTCATCAACGCTCTTATCAAAATTGCCGTTTGCGCGGGGATGTGCCTGATCGCCTTTCCGCTGAAAAGCGTCCGTTCGTTTTTGAAATATACCGCCTGGCTGGCAGGCGTCACCTTTATTTTCTGCGGAGTCGTTACGCTGATCGCCGCCGCATGGTTCCCGCGCACGGTGAGCGTGAACAATCTGTCGTTCTACGCTGACCTCTCGCCGCTTTGGCTGATTGTTTCCACCGCCGTCGCCTATCTGGCGGTCAAGCTGATCTCCCTTTGCGGCGGAAAACCGCCCGCCGAGAAAAAATTTTACGAAATCGAGCTGACCTGCGGCGTCAACACCGTCAAATGCACCGCTCTGCACGACACGGGCTGTCATCTTCACGATCTGTTCAGCGGCAATCCCGTCATCATACTGGAAAAAAGCCTCGCGGAGAAGCTGATTCCCCGCGTCGCCACCGTCACAGCGGGCGCCGTCGGTAGTGCCGCCCCGTTCGCCGAGGAAAGCGGCGCGCGGATCAGGCTGATACCCTACAGCGCGATCGGCGGGAAGGGCATGATGCAGGCGTTCACCCCCGACAGGGCAGTCATTGCGCAAAACGGCAGAAAAACGGTGCTCAGCCGCGTGAGCGTCGCCGTATCCAACGAAC
>JBJEQI010000139.1:0-2367 GCA_051881675.1 Acutalibacteraceae bacterium | reverse complement strand
AGCTGATCTCGGGCGAGAAAACCATTCGGGAATACCCGATTTCAGCGGCGAACAGCGTTGACAGAATTAATTTCGGCTACACGCTCGGTCGGTTGCTTTTATCGCTGCTGGCAAAATAAATTGCCGAATGTGTGAATATGTATTGACTTTTTCGCCCGATTTTGGTAAACTACAGATAAAATAATGGATGTCAATCGTTTATAATGCAAATAGAGGTGCATATGAAAGGAATCATAAAGCGCGCGGCCAGTCTGATTGTACCGATAGCTATGCTCCTTGTCCTATGCAGCTGCACAGCCGAAGAAAAGGGCGGGGGATCCATGGGGATGTATGATCCTAAAGCGGAACGCAAGCTGGTTTGGTCGGAGGAGTTTAATCAAAAAAAGCTCGACCGCGATACATGGAGCTTTGAAAAAACGATGACTTGCAGTGATCATATTTATAATAATAGCGATAACTGCGTGCGCGTCGAAAATGGCAAGCTTTTGCTGCGGACCTATCGCGGTGAGGTGCCGTTTAACAGCGGTATTTCCATTGTAGCGCCCGAGGGGATGACCACGCGGTATTCCATGAACTACCGCTACGGTTATGTGGAAATGCGGGCAAAGCTGCCGTTTGCGCACGCCGCATGGCCCAGCTTTTGGATGAAAACGGATACGCCGTTTGCCAAGGCGGATTATATGAGCGAATTTGACATCTTCGAGGTGTTTTCCTCCGCGGATACCGTTTCCGCCAATCTGCATAAATGGGGATATGCCGATCGTTCCGGGCATGAGTCGATGTTGCAGGGAAAGCTGCACAAAATCAGCAGCGACGGCGACAATTTGCGTGATGAGTATCATGTTTACGGGTTTCTTTGGAATGAGGAGCGCGTGGCGTGGTATGTGGACGGCGTGGAGTATTACAGCCGCTCCATAAAAGATGAGGACGATTTTGACGGCACCGTTTTGCAGGGGATGAGCGGATTCCACGATCCCGCATATCTGATCATGAATAACGAGATTTTTTCGCCGGCGCAGTATTGGTGTCCCGGTGAATATATGCTGAACGACAGCGATCCGCTGCCGCAGGAGTATTATGTGGATTGGATTCGATTATATCAGAACCCAGAAACCGAGTCGCTCTATTTGAAGGAGGACATCACTGCTCGGTATGAGCAAATCATGCATTAAATAAAAACGCCTTGCGAGTTTTCGCAGGGTGTTTTTATTGTATAGCCCAAAAACAAGTTGACAACGGCGCGGAGAAGTGGTATAATGAAAATATAAATAATTGCGCATAATAACTATTTAGCGCAATGCAGGGAAGCCGAAAAGCCATTTTTCGGAGGTGTACTCGGTATACAGGTATGTCGCGTTCATCTACCGGTATTTGAATGTATCTCGGTATCCTATCACATTTATCGGCTCGCCCTATGCTTCTTAATGTGACCCGCTGTATTTCAGTTGTGCAGTTTGCGCTTTTGCAAGCCGCCGCGGCTGATTATTTGGTTTGCGCAGGATTCCTTAAACTGTTCAGCTGCCGAATGTTTTTTAGCTGTTATGCGCTGTGATTTTTACCTTTGCAAATCCTCGCCGAAAAAACGCTGCTTTGCAGCCGCTCAGTTTTTTTGAAACCTGCTATGGGTCATTTTGCATTTTTCTATTCGACGGTACTTTTTCGCATCATGCAAAAACGCCGCATCCGCAAGCCGCTGAATCCGAATCCGAATACATTTTACGGAGGTTTATTTATGCCGATCTACGACAACGCGCCGAAAATCATTTACGACTACATTGCGTATTTAAGCGCCGGCAAAGGCGCCTCACCCCGCACGCTGGACGGATATTACCGCGATATTTCGCTGTTTTTTAAGTATCTGCTTCAGCGATTTGATCCGTCGCTGCGCGATAAAAATGTGAATGAAATAGACATATCTTCCGTAAACGAAGATTTTGTTAAAAAAATAACGCTCGAGGACGGAACATCTTTTATGCTGTTTTGTCAGAACGTTCTCGGCAATAACGAACGTACCAGAGCGCGCAAAGCGACGGCGCTTCGGATGTATTTTCGCTATCTGACCAACCGAAAATTCCTCTTTGAAAAGAATCCGTTTGATGAGCTGGAGCTGCCCAAAGCAAAAAAGGCGCTGGTGAAGCACCTTACTCTTGAACAGTCGAAACGCCTGCTGAATGCAATCGGCGGCACCAATAAAGAGCGCAATTTTTGCATCATTACGCTCTTTTTGAATTGCGGTATGCGGCTTTCCGAGCTTGCCGCGCTCGATCTGAACGATATTAACTATGAAGACAAGTCGGTGATCATCACCGGCAAGGGCAATAAGGAGCGTCTGGTTTATCTGAATGACGCCTGCATTGCGGCGCTGAA
>JBJEQI010000138.1:0-2381 GCA_051881675.1 Acutalibacteraceae bacterium | reverse complement strand
ATTGACAGCACCGGGCGAGCCGACGCCGATCCAGTCGATCTCATCTTTTGAAACGCCCGCGTCGGCGATCGCCATTTCCACCGTCTTCGCCATATCGCGCGCAATGCCTTCGGCGGCTCGCGGCGCGTTGGTCGGCAGGTTGGCTTTGCCGATGATTTGGAAGTCGTCGGTGACAACAGCTGTTGCAATGTTGGTTCCTCCGAGGTCGATACCGATTTTATACATAGTGATTGGCTCCTTTTAATGCATTGTATTTGAAATAATATAGTTTTATGTGTGTGCCGCTGGATTAATTCCAATCGTCGTCGGGCGGGGCGGCGTCGGCGACAACGTCGGTCATGCCGAGCTTTGAAAGCAGCTCCTGCGCGGGGTTGTAGCCCATTTTTTTCTGGCGGTTGTTCATCGCCGCAACCTCGATGATGATGGCAAGATTGCGCCCGGGTTTGATCGGAATGGTGGTCGAGGTGACGCTGATGCCGAGCAGCTCAGTCGTTTCGCTCTCCAGCCCCATGCGGTCGTAGACCTTGGTAGCGTCCCACGGTTCGAGGTTGATGATCATGTCGATCTTCTCGGTGTTTTTGATCGCGCCCATACCGAAAATGCGGCGCGCATTGATAATGCCGATGCCGCGCACCTCGATGAAATGGCGGATGTTCTCAGGCGCCGCGCCGACCAGCGTTTTGGCAGATACCTTGCGGATTTCCACCGCGTCGTCCGCGATCAGACGGTGACCGCGTTTGATCAGCTCGATCGCCGTTTCACTTTTGCCGACGCCGCTTTCGCCGAGCAGCAGAATTCCTTCGCCGTAGACCTCGACCAAAACGCCGTGCCGCGTGATACGCGGGGCAAGCTCCACCGAAAGGAAGCCGTTGAGCGCCGAGGAAAACGCCGAGGTGGTATCCATCGTGCGGTAAAGGGGAACGTCGAACTTTTCGGCGGCGGTCAGCATCGGGCGGTCAACCTCGAAATCACGGGTGATGATCACGCAGGGAGGATTCTTCGACATAAACGTGTCGATACGCTGGGAATACTCTTCCTCGCCGAGGTCGCGCAGATAGCTGATCTCACTTTTGCCGAATATCTGGATACGGTCATTGTCAAAAAAATCGTAAAATCCGGCGAGCTGAAGCCCCGGTCGGTTCAGGTCGGCGACCTCGACCGTCAGCTCATCGACATTTTCGGGAGCGTGAATAACCTCCAACGAAAACTTCTCGATGATCCTTGAAAGCTTGACTGAAAAGCTGTTCTTTTTTTCAACCATGGAAAAACCCCTTTCACGGACGCAAATCTTCGAGCCGCAGTGCGGCGGTAATAATTGTCTGCTTTGGAGTTATTATACTATATTTTGCCTTAAAATAAAAGGTTTTTTTGAAAATAATTTAAAATATCGGTTGATTTCGCCGCTGTTTCGCCATATAATGGTAGTTAGTGGGGGAATGACCCCTGATTTTACCCCGAAAATACTATGAAAGGGCGCCGATTTCGGCGCATAAGCGGTGAATGAAATATGCTTAGTGAGAAAGACGTTGCGGAACTTCATGAGAATTTTATTGACGCGATCGCCAATGAGTGGATGCTGATTTCGGCGGGGGATGAGAGCGGCTATAACATGATGACGGCAAGCTGGGGCTTTGTCGGCGAAATGTGGGGCAAAAATGCCGCCGTGGCTGCCATTCGCCCAAGCCGATACACCAAAGAGTTTGTGGACGGCAATGACTATTTTACGCTGTCTTTTTACGGCAAGGACGCGAAGAAGACGATTCATGCGGTCTGCGGCTCCAAATCGGGCAGAGATGTCGATAAAGCGAAAGAGTGCGGCCTGACCCCCGTTTTTGCGGATAACAGCGTGTATTTTGAGGGCGCGCGGCTGGTGCTTGTCTGCAAAAAAATGTATGTGGCCCAGATGAATCCTGCCAACATCATCGACAAATCCGTTGAAAAGTGGTACGATAACGATTACCATACGATCTATGTCGGCGAGATCGTAAAATGCCTCTGCGAGGAGTGATTTGACCGAATTCTGCCGTTTTAATTCTGAAATAATCCGCGACCGCATATCCTTTATTATGAATTTCTGATAAAGGATGCGGTCTTTTTATGCAAAAATCAATTTTTCGCGTGTTTGCGGCGGCGCTTGCGCTCTCGCTGTGCTTATCATTCACATCCTTTGCCGACCTCACGGGCGAGGGAGGGGATACGGTGCCGGTCGGCGGCGTTGTCACCGAATATTATTCGGATGATCTATACAGCGAGGATTCGCTCTCGGTCGCGGCTATTCCGATGTCGTCGCCGCCCAAGATCGACGCAAAATCGGTGATTTTGATGGACAGCTCGACGGGGACGGTGCTGTATGAAAACAACGCCGACGAGGTGATGCCGCC
>JBJEQI010000137.1:0-2381 GCA_051881675.1 Acutalibacteraceae bacterium | reverse complement strand
CTGCACGGCGAGGTCATCCCCTGCGACACCGTCGGCTATACTGCCGTCAGCGTGTGCGGCGCGGTGACGGGATTCGGCAAAGCCTCGTCGGGACAGCTGAAAAACCGCTATCCGAAAGGGCTTCGCACGCTGAACCTCTGATATATCGCCCCATCCGCCCGTCTTTTTCAAAATCGGGCGCTGTGAGAAGCCCTATCCGCACAGGAAACCGATTGACATCGCATGATGAAAATGATATAATAAACATAGGTATGATCATTTTCAGCGCATTTTCCTTTGCGCTGTATAAATAATCCATATTTAGGAGATCCTGCATAATGACTGAAAAAGCGATTGACAAAAGTATTCGAAAACTGGTTTGCTACGGCCTCGAAAAGCAGCTTTTTACACAGCGCGACGAGGTCTTTGTGACCAACCGCATTTTGGAGATTATGCAGCTGGATGAATTCAGCTGCGACGAGAACTATCCTGCGGTCGATCTCGAAGAAACGCTCGGCGAGCTGCTGGACAACGCCGTTTCGCGCGGTATTATCGAAGACGGACCCGTCAGCCGCGATCTTTTCGACACCAAGCTGATGAGCGCCATGATGCCCCGCCCGAGCGAGGTGACCGACAAGTTCAACGAGCTGTATAAGGCTTCGCCGAAAGCCGCCACCGATTATTTCTTCAAGCTCAGCGGCGACAGCGACTATATCCGCCGCTACCGCGTGAAAAGGGATGTGAAATGGACGGTCGACACCGAATACGGCGAGCTGGACATCACGATCAATCTTTCCAAGCCCGAGAAGGACCCCAAGGCGATCGCCGCGGCGAAATCCATGCCGCAGTCGTCCTATCCAAAATGTCTGCTTTGCCGCGAGTGCGAGGGCTATGCGGGGCGGCTGAACTTCCCCGCGCGGCAGACTCACCGCGTTATCCCGATGAAGCTGAGCCGAACCGACTGCTTTATGCAGTATTCGCCCTATGTGTATTACAACGAGCACTGCATCGTTTTCAACGCCGAGCACACGCCCATGACCATCAAGCAGGATACCTTTAAGATGCTGCTGGACTTTGTCGATCAGTTCCCCCATTATTTCATCGGCTCCAACAGCGATCTTCCGATCGTCGGCGGCTCTATCCTCAGCCATGAGCATTTTCAGGGCGGCGGATACACCTTTGCCATGGCAAAGGCGCCGATCGAGCGCGAGCTTCATTTCGACGGGTTCAGCGACGTTCGCTGCGGCATTGTCAAATGGCCGATGTCCGTCATCCGCCTGAGCTGTGAAAATGCCGACAGGCTGGTTGAGCTCGGCGGCAAGATTCTCAGCGCTTGGCGCGGCTACACCGACCCCGATGCCTTTATCTTTGCCGAAACCGACGGCGAGCAGCACAGCACCGTCACCCCGATCGCGCGCAAACGCGGCGACAGCTTCGAGCTGGATCTGGTGCTTCGCAACAACATTACCACCGATGAGCATCCCCTCGGCGTTTATCATCCCCATGCCGAGCTTCATCACATCAAAAAGGAGAATATCGGTCTGATCGAGGTTATGGGCCTTGCCGTTTTACCCGCCAGACTGAAATCCGAAATGGAGCAGGTCAAGTCGGCGATTCTTCAAAACCGCGCGATCGGCGACGATGAAGACATCAAAAAGCACGAAAGCTGGATCAACGAAATCAAGCAGAAATACAGCGATCTGAACGCCGAGAACGTCGAGGATATTCTTCGCAAAGAAATCGGTCTGGTATTTGAGCAGGTGCTGGAGCACGCGGGCGTTTTCAAAAGAACTCCCGAGGGCATGGCGGCGTTTATCCGCTTTGCCGAGAGCGTTTAAGCGCCCAAGCAGCAAATTGCGGTATTTTGCGCCGCTTATGCGCCGGATTTCCCACCGCATTAACCGACTGCATACATATAACAACGGCTGACTCCAAAAATCAGGGGTCAGCCGCTTGATTTATGCGGCAAAACGGAAAAACCGCGGCGTAACCCCTTCAAAAAGCGAAATTCCACAACCCGATCGCAATAAAAAACATCCGCTCCGCTGACCGCTCAAAGGACACGGTCGGTGGGACGGATGTTTTATTATCGGACATAAACGGCGAAAAGTTACTTCTTAATGTTCACGTTCATTGCGGATTTGATCTTTTCGAGCTGCTGCTCGCCGATCTCATTGGCGCGGGCGGTGCCGGAAATAATGATCTCGCGAACCTCGTCGCGGTGATTATCGTAATACGCACGGCGCTCTCTAATCGGCGACAAGATCTCATTGAGCTTCGCGGACAGCTGCTTTTTGCAGGCAACGCAGCCGATCTGCGCGTTGCGGCACATCTCGCATATGTTATCGTACTCATCGGGGTTAAAGGTCTTGTGATATTTATTGATCATGCAGACCTCGGGA
>JBJEQI010000136.1:0-2392 GCA_051881675.1 Acutalibacteraceae bacterium | reverse complement strand
CATCCGAGTGACCGATAAAACGCTGCTGAATAAGACGGGCGGCATCGTTCACGGAATGTCGGGTTCACCGATCGTTCAGAACGGAAAGTTGGTCGGCGCGGTGACGCACGTGTTTGTCAACGACCCGACCAAGGGTTACGGCATCTTTGCCGAAAATATGCTCTGTGAGTTGCAGGCGGCAAGCGTGCAAAAACCGAAAAAGGCATCCTAAATGTAAAAGCGGCGTGAATGCCGCTTTTGTTTATGAGTGATGAATCGGCGTTCAATCCTTTAGGCGCAACGCGTGTTATGCGATATACGCGAGTGCGAATATGTGGATTGCCCACACAGTTTAGTGGGATATGCTAAGTGTGTTTGATTCACCGAGATACAACCGAAAATGATTTGTTTTTTGATCCGCATTGTTAAGAAATTAACCGCGAAATTTGCCGCAATCAAGATTTTCAGCGAGTTTTTGGCGCTAATCTCGCATAATCAGCCGATACGGTAATTTGTTAGAATCTGCAATAAAAGGAAATAATACCCAAACAATCTGTCGCAAATAAGGTGAACTGTCTTAACGGGAGTTTTACTTGATTTTTTTAGCATATATGGTAGAATGTAGGTATAGTTTATTGGAGGTTGGTATAATGGAACAAAAATTGAAGATTATGATTGCAGAGGATAATACCGATTTCGCGGTTAATTGCAGCAAAACGCTTAATTCCTACGGTATGGAAGTTCTGCTTTCAAAAAAAGACGGTGCAGCCCTGGTCGACGCGATCGCGGCGGAGAAACCGGACGTTGTTTTAGCGGATATGTTTATGCCGCATCTGGATCTGCTCAGCGTTATGAGCCGTATCGGCGAAACGGCGGAGCGTCCGCTCTTTATCGCGATGTCGACTTTTGACAATCAGCGCCTTCAGCAGGAAGCGATTTCCGCGGGCGCGGCGTTTTATTACATAAAGCCGATCAACATCGACGAGCTTGCAAAGCGGATCGTGCAGATGACCGGGTGGCGCAATTCTAAGCTGCCGATACAGATGACAGTTCCGAAAACCAACCGTGACATTGAGCTGATGGTCACCGAGATCATTCATCAGATCGGCGTGCCCGCTCATATTAAAGGCTATCATTATCTCCGCGAGGCGATCATTCTGTCGGTGAGAGATCCCGAAATGATCAGTTCGATCACAAAAATGCTGTATCCCACCGTCGCCAAAACCTTTCAGACCACTCCCTCGCGCGTTGAGCGCGCGATTCGCCATGCGATCGAAGTCGCATGGGACAGGGGAGATGTGGACGTTCTCAACTCCTATTTCGGCTATACGATCAACGTCGGCAGAGGTAAGCCGACCAACAGCGAATTTGTCGCCATGATCGCCGACAAGCTGCGCCTGCAAATGAAAGCAACTGCCTGACGGTTTTGAGTCATATTGTCCGCTTTTTGAGCATAGTATATACAAATCCCAGCTGTATGAAAGAAAGGCGGAGCATATATGGACCTTCAAATTATCAAGCAAAACATCAAAACAAACGAAACCGCGCTGTCAGAACAGCGCGAAACAGCGATAGACCTGGAATTTACACTGCCCGATTATTGCCCCAAGATCGAGCGCATTGTCAAATGCACCCTCACCCCGCGTATCTCCAACGTGTCGTATACGGCTTCAGGAGTGACGGCGGACGGTGAGGCGTGCATTTCGCTGCTCTATACGGCGGCGGATAATATGGGGCTGTTCGGATATGAAACCGAGGTGCAGTTTTCCAAAAGCATTGACTGCGCGGACTGCGACAGGTTGATGATCACCGCAAAAGCGCGTGCCGAGTATGTGAATTGTCGCGCGGTCAACGAGCGCAAGCTGGATATTCACGGCGCTGTCATGATCAGCTTTTCAGGCGTCGGCGGGGAGGAGATCGAAACGGTCGTCGGCTCGGACTGCGATAAGCTTCAGCTGCGCCGCGAGAGGATGAAAGCGATCGAGCTGTGCGGCGGCGCATCCAAGCAGTTTGTGATCGACGAAGAGCTGATACTGCCGCAGATGTCCGACAGCATAGAAAATATCATTCGTTCGGATGCGGACATCGAAATAACCGATCTTAGAACCGTTGCGGACAGGGCGGTGGTCAAGGGCGTGCTGAGCGTCAGTATGCTTTACCGCAGTGCGTCGGGCGGGTGCGATACATCGTCGCAGACGGTGCCGATCGAGCAGATCATCGACCTCGACAGCGCGGGGGAGGACTGTATCTGCCGCGCTGACGCGATGATATGCTCGCTGAAGCTGAAGCCGTTTACCAACGCGGAGGGCGAGTGCCGCAGCGTGATGATGAGCGCCAAAGTGAACATCGACGTGACCGCCTGCTGCGAAAAGGAGATCGAGATCGTCTCGGACTGCTATTCGATTACCCACGA
>JBJEQI010000135.1:0-10546 GCA_051881675.1 Acutalibacteraceae bacterium | reverse complement strand
CCGATACGCCGTAGTCGGTGAAAAGAATCTGCCCGCGTTCGGTGCGGACGGGCTTTTGGTCGACGCATATCATCAGCTCACCCTCCGCCTTTAAGCCCTTGAGGCGGCGGACGAGCGCGGTTTCGGTTTTGATCTGTGTGATCGCGGGCATGGTTCGAGAGAGCCGATGCCCGAATGCGGTCAGCAGGGGATAGCCGCTGCCGTTCGAGCCGAGCTTTTCCTGCGCTTTGCCGCCCGCCGCCACGATTACCGCGTCAAAACATGCGCCGTCGACGATGAACCCGCCGCGCGACGGTTTTATTTCGGCAATCGTTTTGTCGGTGATCAGCGCGACCTGCTCCTTTTCGCATTTCAGACGAAAAACATCCAAAACAGTGGAAGCGTTCAGACTGTAGGGGAAGAGCTTGTCCCCCTCAAAAACGGTCGGCATACCGAGCGAGAGCAGCCAGCTTTGCAGCTCCGAGCATCCGAAGCGGCGCAAGGCAGGGAGCGCAAAGGCGCGGTCAGCGCCGAAATAGTGCGCGGCGACATCCTGCCCGCGAAGGACATCAGTTTCGCCGACCTTTTTGTTCGACAGATTGCATCTGCCGTTGCCCGTTGCCAGCAGCTTTTTGCCCACGCGGTCCATTCGCTCAAACACGGTCACGCGGCAATCAGGGTCGCCCGACCGTAAAAATATGGCGGCGGCAAGACCGCCCGCGCCGCCGCCGATTATAGCAATTCGTTTCATTTCAGTATCTCGTCTATCCGACCGAGTTCTTCATCAGTAAAGTCGGGATTTTCAATTGCTTTGACATTTTCCTCGATCTGTTCCGTGCGGCTGGCGCCGATGACGACCGACGTAACGCCGCCGCGGCGAAGCGCCCAGGACAGCGCCAGCTGCGCCATCGTCTGCCCGCGGTCGACCGCGATCATGCTGAGCATCCGGATCTTTCCGAGCAGCTCCTCGTTGATTTTGCTCTGATCGAGCGAGCCGAACGCGGCAGCTCTCGAATCGGAGGGGATACCGCCGAGATAACGGGAGGTCAGCAGCCCCTGCGCCAGCGGGCAGTAGGCGATCGAGCCGATTCCGCGCTGCTGCAATACGGGAAGAAGATCGCTCTCACAGCTGCGGTTGAGCATCGAGTAATTGGGCTGCGCGATCAAGAGGTGAACGCCCATGCCCTCGAGCAGCTGCGCGGCTCTTTCCGCCTGCTCGCCGGAATAGTTGGAGATTCCGACATACAGCGCCTTGCCCGAACGAACAATATCGGCAAGTGCGGACATCGTTTCCTCGAGCGGCGTTTCAGGGTCGAATCGGTGGTGATAGAATATATCCACATAGTCCAGCCCCATGCGCTTGAGGCTGGCGTCCAGCGATGCAATCAGATATTTGCGCGAACCGCCGTCGCCGTAGGGACCGCTCCACATATCAAAGCCTGCCTTGGTGGAAATGATCATCTCATCCCGATAGGAGGCCAGCTCTTCGGACAGTACCCTGCCAAAGGTTTCTTCCGCCGTTCCGGGCAGGGGACCGTAGTTGTTGGCAAGGTCGAAATGCGTGATTCCGAGGTCAAAGGCGCGCAGAATCCGCTCTTTCGACGATTGGTAGGGAACGCTCGAGCCGAAGTTTTGCCATAGCCCGAGCGAGACAGCAGGAAGCTTCAGCCCCGAATTGCCGCAGCGGCGATAGGTCATCGACTCGTATCTTTTTTCATCCGCTAAGTAGTTCATTGTTATTCCTCCGATTCAGGTGTTCGGCATTTTGACGGATAGACATATATAATTATTATACCATAAAATCCCGCTTTTGTAAAGGGTTATTAACCGTCGAGCCGCTCGCGGAGCGTTTCGAGCGCCTGCTTTTCGATGCGCGATACATACGACCGCGATATCCCGAGCAGTGACGCAACCTCGCGTTGGGTCAGCTCGGGTCTGCCGCCGATGCCGTAACGGTATTCGATGATCTGCTGCTGGCGCTCATCCAGTGAATTGTAAATATGTTCATACAGCTTTTTGGTTTTGATTTTGAGATCAATGTTGTCGATGATGTCGGTATCGTCGGATATGACGTCCGAAAGCGTCAGCGCGTTGCCCTCGCTGTCAATGTCGATCGGGTCGGACATATACACGTCCTGCATGGTCTTTTTCCGCGCGCGGAAGTGCATGAGTATCTCATTTTCAATACACTTTGCGGCAAAGGTGGACAGCCGCGTTTTCTTATTTTGCTTGTAGCTGCCCACCGCCTTGATCAGTCCGATCGTGCCGATGGATATGAGATCGTCCTGCTCGGCGGGGTTGGGGCTGTATTTTTTTACAATATGCGCCACCAGCCGAAGATTGTGTTCGATCAGCTTATCTTTGGCGGAGCTGTCGCCGTTTTCGTGCCATTCTTTGAGCAGGCGCTCCTCCTCCTTCTTGGAAAGGGGCGGCGGAAATTCGCCCGCGCTGCCGACGTGCAGTATGAAAAACAGTCCGTTTGCAATAAAATTTGCGATTGCTTCAAAAAGCATACGATCACACCTTTTTCCATTGTCGATGTCTGATTATATGCGGCGGGGTCAGTCCCGTATTTGCGCAAAGAGACAAAAAACGAGCATAATTTATAAATAAGCTGTAAACAATATCAGTTTTTTCTTGCAATATGGCGCCGGTTGTACTATAATAATATTTATAAAATAACAAAGAGCATGAACAGCTCAGTTGGAGGATCACTATGCCCGGAGCACAAACTTTTGTCTGGATTATTTATTTTGCGGTCATTATCGCCGCGATGTACTTTCTTCTTATTCGCCCGCAGAAGAAAAAGCAAAAAGAAGAAGAGCGAATGAAGAATAATACGCAGGTCGGCGATGAGATTCTGTCGATCGGCGGAATTTACGGCAAGATCGTTGCCATTAAGGAAGACAGCTATATCATCGAGAGCGGTCCCGATCGTTCGAAGATCCGCCTTGCCAAGTGGGGCATTCAGCAGAACTTCACCGTTCACGAGAGCGAGCCTGAAACTGCCGTTAAAGAGAAGAAGAGCCTTTTCGGCAAAAAGAAGAAAAAAGATGCGGAGTCGGATGAAACATCCGCCGATAAGAAATAAGTTTTTGATAAAACTTTAAGCTTTGATCCGTACCGCCGCCGAGCCGATTTTGCCGATTGGTTCGGCGGCGTTTTTTATGCGGACAGATTCGTTTGAAAGGGCGGGGAGCGTTTATGAAGAAAAAAGCGGTACTGACGGCGGCGTTTGTCATCAGCCTGCTGCCGATGTGCTTGAGTTAATACGGCGGGTTCCGCGGCGTGCAGGAGATCAGCGGCTTGATTAATTTGTTCAATCCGATTGGGATTCTGTCGGCGCTGTTGTTTATCATCGGCGTATGGCTGCCGAAGAATGCGGATGTGCGTCGAGTTTTGTCAGCGACGGGCGCGTGCGGCATTGTGGCTTCGGAAATATATGAATTCTTCACTTGGCACCTTACCGGCGCCTCGGGGGAGATCAGCCTGCAAAACAGCATGAAGCTGGCGTTCCCCGAATTCTATGTTGGGCTGCTTGTATCGGTGGCGATGGTCGTTTTCGTTTTCGCGGTGGATAAAATCGTGAAAGAATGAGCGGCTTGCCCCTTGTCGTGCCAAATACAGCAGATATGATCGGATAACTTAACAGCATACCGTATAGGCGGTCCTGCCTTGCAATCATACAGAAAAACGGCGGCGCTTCGGCGACCGCTGTTTTTGTATACAAAAAATCCCCGAAAGCCATAAGCCTTCGGGGATGATAGCTGCCGATGAGCAATTATCTCTTTGAGAACTGAGGTGCACGACGCGCGCCTTTAAGACCGTATTTCTTACGCTCTTTCATTCTCGGGTCACGGGTCAGGAAGCCTGCCTTCTTGAGGGCGGGGCGGAGCGCCTCGTCATACTGCAGAAGAGCACGCGAAAGACCGTGGCGGATAGCGCCCGCCTGACCGGTAACACCGCCGCCGGTGACGTTGCAGACGATGTCAAACTTGTCGGCTGTGCCTGTGAGGGCTACCGGCTGACGTGCGATCAGCTTCAGCGTTTCAAGACCGAAATAATCGTCGATATCGCGGCCGTTGATGGTAATTTTACCTGTGCCGTTGTAAACGCGGACACGGGCGACAGAACTTTTCCTTCTGCCTGTGCCGTAAAAATAAGGCTTGGTTTCGTACATGATTTCTGTCCCCCTTTAATTAAAATTCATAAGCCTGCGGCTTCTGCGCCTCATGCTTATGCTCGGTGCCCTTGTAAACACGAAGGCGGGTAAGAGCCTGACGGCCGATCGTGTTATCCGGGATCATACCCTTAACGGCGAGCTGCATGGCAAGCTCGGGGCGGGTATTCATAAGAGTCTTATACTGAACCTCTTTGAGACCGCCGATATAGCCGGTGTGACGGCGATAATATTTCTGCTCAAGCTTTCTGCCTGTGAGAACCGCCTTGTCGGCATTGATAACGATAACGTGGTTTCCGCAGTCAACGTGCGGTGTGAAAGTCGGTTCGTTCTTTCCGCGAAGAAGATCGGCAACAACGACAGCGGTTCTGCCCAGCGGTTTGCCGGCAGCGTCGATGACGTACCATTTGCGCTCAACTTCGGCGGGTTTTGCCATATAAGTTGACATTCCATTTTCCTCCGAATCAGATGATTTTTTAACGCAAGTGATATCTTAACACAAACCCGTCCGTTTGTCAATAGTGAAAATCCGATTTTTTTATAATCCAAAGCGATATCTTTTGATTTCGGCGTTTTACTTGATTTATCTCGTTATTTCTGATTTATTATTTATTCAAAAATCGGCGGTAAAAGTTGTGCGATATGTAAAAAACGCGGCCGGGTACCGTGTTTTTTGCCGATTATCCGTAGCTTTGGCATTTATGCGTTGCTGCGGTTGACCTCATTGACGATCTCGCCCTTTTCAAAGCAATCGAGGTTATGGACGGTGACCGTCGCGATTGCCTCCATCGCTTCCTTGGTGAAGAATCCCTGATGCGAGGTCATGATCACATTCGGAAACGACAGCAGCCTCTGCAATTCGTCGTCCCGCACGATTTCGTTGGAATAATCCTCGAAGAAATACTCGCTTTCTTCTTCATACACATCCAGCCCCGCGCCGCCGATCTTGCCCGATTTAAGCCCCTCAATCAGCGCGGCGGTGTCGATCAGCGCGCCGCGGGAGGTGTTGATGATAAAGGTGTTCGGTTGCATTTTGCAGATGTTTTCCTCGTTGATGATGTGATAGGTGCCCTTGTTCAGCGGGCAGTGCAGACTGATCACGTTCGAGCGCGCAAACAGCTCGTCGCGGTCGACGTATTCGATGTCGCTGTCCTTTTGCGGATACGCGTCGTAGGCGATCACCTGCATATTGAATCCGCGGCAGATGTCGATAAACAGCCTGCCGATCTGACCGGTGCCGATGATTCCCGCCGTTTTGCCTGCAAGGTCGAATCCGAGCAAACCGTTGATGTTGAAGTTGTTGTCCTTGGTGCGGATATACGCTTTGTGAATGCGGCGGTTGACCGTGAGCAACAATGCGGCGGCGTGCTCGGCAACGGCGGCGGGAGAGTAGTAGGGGACACGTACGACGGTGATTCTGCCCGCCGCGGCGTTCAGATCTACATTGTTATATCCCGAGCATCGCAGTGCGATCAGCTTCACGCCCTGCTCGCACAGAATGTCGATGACCTCTTTATCCACTGTGTCGTTGACGAATACGCATACCGCTTCAAACCCCCGTGAGAGCACGGCGGTATCGGAATTCAGCTTGTTCTCAAAAAATTTGACCTTGTGGTTGCTTTTTTCGCAAAACGGCTCAAACCATATCCGATCATACGGCTTGGTATCATAAAACGCGATTTTCATAAAGTAAAACGCTCCTTTTCCTGCGAAATTTTCTGTATTGATATTCTTTCCCGAAATGCATAGAATATCAGAGAATGCGGCGGATAATTTTGCAAAACAGCACATTTGTTCGATTTGAATATTGACATCTTGTCGCGAAATTTGGTATAATATATCTGCTAATGTTTTTGCATGAAGCGTATGTGACATAAGAGCAAAAATTCGGGAAACGGAGGGCGGAGAGCCGATGGATCAGTTTCAGCTTGTTTCAAAATATCAGCCGACGGGCGATCAGCCCGAGGCGATCGCGCGGCTGACCGACGGCGTGCTGCGCGGCTATAAGGAGCAGACGTTGATGGGCGTTACGGGTTCCGGCAAAACCTTTACCATGGCGAACATCATCGCGGGGGTCAACCGCCCGACGCTCGTGCTGGCGCATAATAAAACGCTCGCCGCCCAGCTGTGCTCAGAGTTCCGCGAGTTTTTTCCGAACAATGCAGTAGAGTATTTTGTTTCCTATTATGATTATTACCAGCCCGAGGCGTATATCCCCGGGTCGGATACCTATATCGAAAAAGATTCGGCGATCAACGACGAGATTGACAAGCTCCGCCACTCGGCGACCGCGGCGCTTTCCGAGCGGCGGGACGTCATCATCGTCGCGTCTGTTTCCTGCATCTATTCGCTCGGCGCGCCGATCGATTACCGCAAAATGGTAATCTCGCTCCGCCCGGGAATGGAGATGGACCGCGACCGTTTACTGCGGCGGCTGGTCGATTTGCAGTATGAGCGCAACGATGTGAATTTTATACGAAATAAGTTCCGCGTGCGCGGCGACACGGTCGAGATCTTCCCCGCGGCGAGCAGTGAAAATGCCGTTCGGGTGGAGTTTTTCGGCGACGAGATCGACCGCATTTCCGAGATACACGCGCTCACGGGGAAGGTCGTTGCGGTTTTGCAGCATATTGCGATCTATCCCGCCTCGCACTATATCGTGCCGCCCGATAAGATGAAGGACGCGATTCGCGAGATCGAGCGGGAAATGTGGGAGCGGGTCAATTATTTCACCGAAAACGGGCAGCTGATCGAGGCGCAGAGAATCCGTCAGCGCACCGAATACGATATGGAAATGCTGGCCGAGATCGGTATGTGCAAGGGAATCGAGAACTATTCGCGCGTGCTCAGCGGCCGTCCCGCGGGAGCGATTCCCTGCACGCTGCTCGACTATTTCCCCGAGGATTTTCTGCTGATGGTGGACGAGTCGCACGTCACCCTGCCGCAGGTGCGGGGAATGTACGGCGGCGACCGTGCCCGCAAGCAGAATCTGGTGGATTACGGCTTCCGTCTGCCGTCGGCGTTTGACAACCGACCGCTGAATTTTGACGAGTTTTACGATCATGTTCATCAGGCGATATTTGTCTCCGCGACGCCGAACGTGTTTGAAAAGGAGCGCTCGGCGCAGATCGTGGAGCAGGTCATCCGCCCGACGGGGCTGCTCGACCCCGAAATATTCGTCAAGCCCACCGAGAACCAAATCGAGGATTTGATCGGCGAGATTAATGAGCGCATTGCGAAAAAAGAGCGCGTGCTTGTCACGACGCTGACCAAAAAAATGGCGGAATCGCTGACCGAATTCTTAGAAAACGTCGGCATAAAGGTCCGCTATATGCATCACGATATCGACACCATCGAGCGCATGGAGATCATCCGCGGTCTGCGGCTCGGCGAGTTTGATGTGTTGGTCGGAATCAACCTGTTGCGCGAGGGACTTGACCTGCCCGAGGTGTCGCTGGTGGCGATTCTCGACGCGGATAAAGAGGGCTTTCTGCGCAGTGAAACTTCGCTGGTGCAGACGATCGGCCGCGCCGCGCGAAATGCGAACGGTCAGGTCATTATGTATGCCGATACGGTGACCGATTCGATGGAGCGCGCGATCAGCGAGACTGCCCGCCGCCGCGAGATTCAGATGAAATACAACGCCGATCACGGTATCGTGCCGAAGACCATTATCAAGGATGTTCACGAGATCATCGAGATCTCCAAAAAGTCGGAGGACAGCGACGGCGATAACAGGCGTATGTCGCAGGCGGAGCGGAAGATGCTGATAGACAAGCTGACCAAAGAGATGCGCTCGGCGGCGAAAATGCTGGAATTTGAGCACGCGGCGTATCTGCGCGACCGCATTGAGAAGCTGCGGCGGGGCATGAAGCCGCCGTCGGGAAAATAGCGCGCGGTCAGCGCATAACCGCCGCTCAGGCGGTGGCGAAGAACAAACCAATTTACAGTCGAGAGGTTAAAAATGGGCAAGGATGCAATTGTTATAAAAGGCGCCAGAGCCAACAATCTGAAAAATATCGACGTGACGATTCCGCGCGACAAGCTGATCGTATTCACGGGGCTTTCCGGCTCGGGCAAGTCGTCGCTGGCGTTTGATACGCTCTATGCCGAGGGTCAGCGGCGGTATGTCGAGTCGCTTTCGTCTTATGCGCGTATGTTTCTCGGGCAGATGGAAAAGCCCGACGTCGATTCGATCGACGGCTTGTCGCCCGCTATCTCGATCGATCAGAAGACCACCTCGAAAAACCCGCGGTCGACCGTCGGAACCGTTACCGAAATTTACGATTATCTCCGCCTGCTGTATGCGCGCATCGGCGTGCCGCACTGCCCCGTATGCGGCAGAGTGATCACCCAGCAGACGATTGACCAGATCGTCGATAAGATCACGGAGCTGCCCGAGGGAACAAAAATTCAGGTGCTGGCTCCCACCGTTCGCCAGAAAAAGGGCACCCATGTCAAGGAGCTGGAGGCGGCGAAAAAGTCGGGCTATGTGCGCGTGCGGGTCGACGGCAGTATCTATGATCTGTCGGAAGAGATCACGCTCGATAAAAACAAAAAACACAGCATTGAGATCGTTGTCGACCGCTTGAAGATCGATTCTTCGGTCAAATCGCGCCTTGCCGATTCCTGCGAAACGGCGATGAATGCGGCGCACGGCCTGCTGATCATCGACGTGATCGGCGGGGAGGAGATGCTGTTTTCCCAGAATTACGCCTGCCCTGAGCATAACATCGGCATCGACGAGCTGACTCCGCGGATGTTCTCTTTCAATAATCCGTTCGGCGCCTGCAAAAAATGCACCGGTATCGGCGAATTTATGAAGATCGACCCCGAACTGATCGTTCCCGACGACAGCCTGTCGGTCAACGAGGGCGCGATCAACGCCAGCGGCTGGAATACGATCGAGCCTCATTCCATTGCGAAGATGTATTATCATGCGATCGCGAATCAATACGGCGTTTCGCTGAATGTGCCGTTTCGCGAGCTGCCGAAGACCGTGCGCGATATATTCCTTTACGGCACCAAGGGCGAAAAGCTGAAGCTGGACCGCCGCCATGCCTACGGCACAGGGGTGTATTATTCCGATTTTGAGGGCGTGTGCAATAATTTGGAGCGCCGCTATAATACTCCCGGCTCCGACTGGGCGAAAAACGACATCGAGACCTGCATGCGCCCGCTGCCCTGCCCCGAGTGCAAGGGGAGGCGGCTCTCGCCGCAGGCGCTTTCGGTGACGGTCGGCGGCTTGAATATCATGGATCTCTGCGATATGTCGGTCACAGAGGAGCTGGAGTTTATCAATGCGCTCGAGCTGAGCGAGCGCGAGCATATGATCGCCGACGGCATTCTGAAAGAGATTCGCGAGCGGCTGGGCTTTTTGAATAACGTCGGGCTGGATTATCTGACCCTTTCGCGCTCGTCGGGTACGCTGTCGGGCGGCGAGGCGCAGCGAATCCGACTGGCAACGCAGATCGGTTCCTCGCTGATGGGCGTGCTGTATATTCTGGACGAGCCGTCGATCGGGCTTCATCAGCGTGATAACGACAAGCTGCTCGGCACGCTGACCAGACTGCGCGATCTCGGCAACACGCTCGTTGTGGTCGAACACGACGAGGATACCATGCGCGCGGCGGATTATATTGTCGATATCGGCCCCGGCGCGGGAATCCACGGCGGAAACGTCGTCTGCGCGGGCAGTGTGGACGAGATCATCGCCTGCGAGAACAGCATTACGGGCGACTACCTTTCGGGGCGCAGGAAGATTCCCGTGCCCGAAAAGCGCCGCAGCGGCAACGGACTGTTTTTGAAGATCGTCGGCGCGGAGGAGAATAATCTGAAAAAAATTGATGTGAAAATCCCGCTCGGCGAACTGGTTTTGGTAACGGGCGTGTCGGGCTCGGGCAAGTCGTCTCTGGTCAACGAGATTTTGTTCAAGTCGCTGTCGCACGATCTCAACCGCTCGAAGCTTCGCGGCGGCAAGCACGTTCGCATCGAGGGCGTCGATCAGCTGGACAAGGTCATCAACATCGACCAGTCGCCGATCGGGCGCACCCCGCGTTCAAACCCCGCAACGTATACGGGCGTTTTCAACGATATACGCGAGCTGTTTGCCTCGACCGCCGACGCCAAAATGCGTTCCTACACCGCGGGCAGATTCTCGTTTAACGTCAAGGGCGGCCGGTGCGAGGCCTGCGAGGGCGACGGTATTTTGAAGATCGAGATGCACTTTCTGCCCGATATTTATGTTCCCTGCGAGGTGTGCAAGGGCGCGCGGTACAACCGTGAAACGCTCGAGGTCAAATATAAGGGCAAGAGCATTTACGATGTGCTGGAAATGACCGTTGAGGAAGCGCTGCGGTTTTTTGAGCCTATCCCGAAGATTCGGCG
>JBJEQI010000134.1:0-2409 GCA_051881675.1 Acutalibacteraceae bacterium | reverse complement strand
TGCGCTGCTCTACGACAGCATCCGCGAGGACGGCTACACCATGCCGATCGTCTGCTACTATTCGGAAGCAAAGGATGTTTATGTAATCGTCGACGGATTTCACCGCTACCGCATCATGCTCGATCATCCGGATATTTACGAGCGGGAGGGCGGGCAGCTCCCCGTTTCGGTCATCGACAAGCCGCTCGACTGCCGCATGGCAAGCACCATTCGGCACAACCGCGCCCGCGGCGCGCATGATGTGGATCTGATGAGCAATATTATCAAGGAGCTTCATGAGTTGGGGCGGTCGGACGCGTGGATTTCCAAGCACCTCGGAATGGATAGGGATGAGATTTTGCGCTTAAAACAGATTACGGGGCTGACCTATCTTTTCAAGGATATTAATTTCGGTCAGGCGTGGGCGCCTGCCGCTGTCGACGATGAGGAGCGGGAGGAGATCGTTTTGAGCGACGATGTTCCCGAAGAGGCATCGGATGATGGTTCGGATGACATCCCCGCTCCCATCCCCGCCGATGTTTCCGTCCGTATCTCCGATCAGGTGTAAAACAGCATAAAAACTCCTCGGCACCTATGCGCCGAGGAGTTTTCTTTATTTTGTTATGCCGAGGGATTTTTTCAAAAAGTCCGTCTGCTTTTCCCGCTCATGGGTCAGCCGCGCGTATCCTGCCGAATAATCACATTCAAACAGCTCGTTTGGCAGCCCGCTTTGGTCGAATTTTCGCCGTAGGTCAAAGGTTCCGAGCAGGGTGTCGATTCTTGAGATCATGTTGCCCTGATTATCCTCTCTCGCGTAAACGACAAACGGTTTTTGAAACAAAAACGAAAAGACGCAGGCATGAAACGAATCGGTAAGAATCACATCCGCGCCGCTGATCAGATGCACAAACTCGGCGGGGTCGGCGGTGAACAGCTCTGCCTCGCGGCGATCATTCATATGCAGCACCGCATAGCCGTCGGCGCGAAGCGAATCCGCCTGCGCCGACGCCCGCGCGGGCAGATCGCCCAAAAAGTAGGTCAGCGCATATTTACCGCGGGGCGGATTCTTCGGCTCTTTCGCGATCTTCAGCCAATCGGCTTTGTCCAGCATCAGCGTCGGGTCGATCAGCACCTCGGCGGTTTTGCCCGTGAGCTGTTTGACAAGCTCAGCGCCCGCCGCCTCCCGCACGGAAATCAAGGGGAAAGTCGCCAGAGCCTTGGCAAAATGCCCCTCCCACTCGGGGGGAAGCCGATCAACGCCGAAGCTCGGCGCCATGCACACCTTCTGCTCGGGGCGCGCAAAGGTCAGCAAAAACATCTCCTTTTTCAGCGGATTGCTGACATACCAGCTCGGATTCCAGACCTGATCGGAGCCGACCGCATAAAAATCGGAATCGGGAAGCTCTCTCATATCCGTCATATATTCCGTCTGTATATACTTGCGGTTGAACCGCGCAAACGCATACATTTTCGCCGCGTCCAACCGCCAATAGCTCTGATCGCCGGGGAGCCGAAATCCCGTTAGCTTTTGCATCCCATACTTGACCCTGTGGCGCACGCCGAGCGTATCCGATTCAAACGCCAGCGTCGATACCTCTGCCCCGAGCCTGCGCAAAACCTCCTGCGCGGCATAATTCTGCAAACGGTTGCCGTAATTCGGCAAAGAATTGCTGATGGTAATTATCTTCACTTTCATGCATACTTACCTCCGATAATCGGCGTTATAACTGCCCTGTAAAGCTCGCCGCTGAAGGCATACAGCCTCAGCAGCATTTTGTGCTTTGAGCTGATATGCTTCATTTTCAGCGCGGTTTCGGCAAATTCTTTGAGCAGTTTCCGATCGTGATGATACGCGCCCCGGTCCTTCAGCCGAATATAAACCGACAGCAGCGAATAAACGCAGGCGGCATAGTTGCTCCGCGCTCGCCAGCAGCTTTTCATCCTCGAGCTTTACACAATGATCATACAACGTTTTAGCGGCGGCAACCTCCCCGGTGCTGACCTTTATGCTGAGATTGCCCGCGCTGACCGTCGCGCTGTCGCTCCAGCGAATGTATTCATATCCCCGATAGTCCGTCAAAACACACTTCGGCGAATGAAAAAACAAATTCATCATATATTGCAGATCTTCGCCGTATTTCAGCGACGAGAACGATTCGCTGACGGCAAGCTCCCTTTTGATGATCTTGCCCCAAACCGCATAGCCGTAATACTCTTCTTTATCAAAATAATCGTAATAAAACTGTTCCGCTCGGTCGATGGTTCGCGGCGCCTTGACCGCATGGATACGGTCGGTAACAATCTCGCCGTCAAAACTGCCGACCCGCTCAATCAAATCGCAGCAGACAATATCCGCTCCGCTCTTCTCCGCTTCGTCGATCAATCGCTCGATATAATCGGGAGCAACCCGATCATCCGCGTCGATAAAGG
>JBJEQI010000133.1:0-2410 GCA_051881675.1 Acutalibacteraceae bacterium | reverse complement strand
GGATTGATCGAAAGGTCGGGCTCATCGGCACTGCCGCGCGGGTATTCGGAAAGAATCTCCACCATGCCCGTTCGCATCCAGAGCGAGGGGGTGACGCGGATGGTGAAGCCGCAGCCGTTGTTCGCCATCCAGCGCAGGCCGCCGCCCTCCTCGTCGGAGATGCCGTAAACGGACAAAAGCGTCATAATCACGCCGCCGTGGGCGCAGATCGCCGCGGTGGTTTTTCCCGTTTTCAGAATTTCGCGGATCGTCTGCACAAACGCCGTGCAGATACGTCGGGCAAAATCCTCGTTGCTCTCGCCGTTCGGCGGGGGGCATTTGCCCTGAAGCCAGTCCTCATAGCCGGGGGTGCCGAGCAGCTCCTCGGCGGTCTTTCCCTCAAAATCGCCGAACGAGATTTCGTGCAGTCCGTCGACCACCGTGACCTCGCGGTCGGCTCCGTACAGCTCCCGCACCGTTTCGATACAGCGCGAAAGCGGGCTGGAAAAGATCAGCTCGGGGGAGGTATAGTCGTATTTTTCTTTCAGCTCGCGCAGCCGCGCGATACCCTCGCCGCACAGCGGCACATCGGAATTTCCCGCGTATCTGCCCTCCAGATTATTTGCGGTCATGCCGTGGCGGACAAGGTGAATGATATAGCTTTTCATGATGGTTAAGGCTCGTCCTTTCATGAGGTTTTGGGTGATTTATCGGTCAATCGGTGCAATACCACCGAAAAATCGGCTGGGATTTTGTTTACTATGCGTATTTACACGGCGTAGATACCGTGCTATAATTATACTACTTGTATATAAAATGCTATTGGATGTGAATGTATGAAGAACAAATTTGCTGCGCGGCTGACCAAGCTGCGCAAAAGCAGCGGGATGTCGCAAAAGGCGGCGGCGCAGAAGCTCGGCATCTCGCAGGCGCTGCTCTCGCACTATGAAAAGGGGATCCGCGAGTGCGGGCTGGATTTTGTGCTGAAAGCGGCGAAAGTCCTCGGCGTCAGCACCGACTATCTGCTCGGGGCGACCGACAGCTTGCCGACCGACTCCGCCGATGCGGGAATCTATGATGAGCTGGGCCGCAAGCCGCGGCTGTATCAGGCGCGAAACAACCTGCAAAACGCTCTGGATTTATTATACAGCATAACCGCGCGGTTTGGCAACACAAAAATGTACGCCGACCTCAATAATATGCTTTATTCGGGGGTGTATATGGCGCTGCACATGTATTTTGATGAAAAAGACCCCGCAAATGCCGAAAAGCAGAGCTTGTTTGTCTTGCCATATGACATGGCAGTGTTCCGCGCGCTTGCGCTTCAGTCGGCGTCGTTTGAGCGTATGGCGTATAAGCTTCGCGAGGCGGAGGACGGTTTCGTTCTGGATAAAGACACCTTGTCCAACGATTTTACTGCGAATTATGCCGCTGTTTCGGGAATTATCGAAACTGTGGAAAAGACGGTCGCTCCGCAGACGCGGGCATAAGGCCCCACCGAGCGAGGCGGGGTGTTCATGCTTGTAAAAATCCCTCGCACCGAAGGGCGCGGGGGATTTGCTGTCTTAAGCCCTCGGCGGTCAGATGTCCGCCGCAACGGCGAGCGCCAGCGTGATCATATCGGTCAGACTGCTCTCCCGCTCGTCCGCCGACAGCGCCGCACCGCCGAAAACATGATCGGACACCGTGAGTATCGAAAGCGCGTTTTTGCCGCACTCCGCGGCGGTCATATACAGCGCGGCGGTTTCCATTTCCACGCCGATGACGCCGAGATCGCGCCATTTCTTCGCGTCCTCGAGATTCGGGGTATAAAAGCTGTCGGAGGACAGCACCGCGCCCGCCTTAAAGGGAATTTCGAGCGCTTTTGCCGCCAAGATCGCCTTGCACAGCAGCGGATAGGACACGCAGGGGGCGAAATGCCCGTTCAAACGGTAAATGTTCTGCATATTCGAGTCGGTCGACGCGGTGAGCGCCAGCACAATATCCCGCACGGCGGCGCTGTCGGCGTAGCCGCCCATCGAGCCGATGCGGATGATGTTTTCCACCCCGAAAACGGTATAAAGTTCATGCGCGTAGATCGACATCGACGGCATACCCATGCCGCTTGCCATGACGCTGACGGGCACGCCGCGCCAGCTGCCCGTGTAGCCTTGGATTCCGCGAACGTCGTTGATCAGCCTCGGCGAGCAAAGATAATTTTCGGCGATAAAGCGGCTGCGCTTCGGGTCGCCGGGCATCAGTACGGTTTTCGCAAAGTCGGAGGGCGACGCATCAATATGAGGAGTGGGATAGAGCGCCATTTATATCAGTCCTTTCAAAGCGGTATTTCTGCGGTTTTTGGGAATTTCAAACGGATTTTTGCCGAGTGGAGAGCGGATTTTTGCTGTCGCGTGCGACAAACGCATACGGCAAAACGGGGCGGGCGAATCTC
>JBJEQI010000132.1:8068-10564 GCA_051881675.1 Acutalibacteraceae bacterium | reverse complement strand
ACCCCCGCCTTGTTTAGACAAGGCGGGGGTTCGGTTATGATAGGGCAGACAGCGCAGTATGTGGCTGCCTGAGATTTATCGGCTTATGTTGGCGAATACAGCCGCCCGCTCAAATGTCGTTTCGGATGATGTCCTCATAGGTTTCGCGCTTGATGATCACGCGGGATTTATCTCCGTCTACCATGACCATGGCAGGGCGGGGGTTGCGGTTATAGTTCGACGCCATGGAGTAGTTATACGCGCCGGTGGACAGCACCGCCAGAATATCGCCGCTGTCGGGTTTGGCAATCTTCATGCTCTGACCGATTAGATCTCCCGATTCACAGCACTTGCCGCCGATCGCCGCGGTGTAGTCGCTGGCGCAGTCGGCACGGTTGGCAACGATTGCCGTATAATCCGACTGATACAGCGCATAGCGCGGGTTATCGCACATACCGCCGTCGATCGTGACATAATTGCGCACGCCCTTGATCTCCTTGACTGCGCCCACGGTATACAGCGTAACGCCGGCGCTGCCGACGATCGAGCGACCCGGCTCGATGAGCACGCGCGGAACGGTCAGGCCGTTTACGCTGCAATAGTCGTGAATAACATCGGCAACTCGGCTCATGAAGCTGTCATACGCCATGGGATTATCCTGCTCGATATATTTAATGCCGAAGCCGCCGCCGAGATTGAGGTCGTCAAACTCAACGCCGAAATCCTCCTTGATCTGCTTATAGAAGCCGAGCATGATCTTCGCCGCCTCAATGAACGGATCGTCATTGAATATTTGCGAGCCGATATGGCAGTGCAGACCGGTGAGATGGACGTTTTTGAGGCTGAGCGCCGTTTTGACTGCGTCGTAAGCCTCGCCGTTCTCCAGCGCAAAGCCGAATTTTGAGTCGATCTGACCGGTGCGGATAAAGTCGTGCGTATGCGCGTCGACGCCCGGCTTGATGCGGAACATAATATCGGGGCAAGCGCCCTTGCTTTCCGCGATGCGGTCGACCTGCTCCAGCTCGAAGATATTATCGACAATGATTCTGCCGATCTTGTTGTCGATCGCCATGTTCAGCTCGTCGGCTGTTTTGTTGTTGCCGTGGAAGAACAGCTTCTTCGGCGACACGCCCGCTTTCAGCGCGGTATAAAGCTCGCCGCCCGATACCACATCCAGCCCCATGCCTTCGCTATCGGCAATGCGGCACAGCTCCTTGCAGTTGAGCGCCTTGGATGCGTAAAGCACCAGCGACTTTTTATAATTCTTCTGCATCGACTGCACAAACAGGCGGCAGTTTTTACGCAGGGTTGTTTCATCCATGACATACAGCGGCGTGCCGTATTCCTTGGCAAGGGCGACGCAGTCGCAGTCGCCGACGAACAGATGCCCGTCGCGGACGGTTATATTTTCGTTGTTAAACATATGGTGATTCTCCTTAAGGGGTGGATGTTTCGGTGTATGCCGCCGATCAATTATTTTTTAGGGTATAACGCTGCTACTGGGCGCTCTCGTCCTCTGCCGCGCATTCTTCGATAATACGGCGAAGCTCGGCGATGCCCGTTCCTTTTTCCGACGAGGTCAGCACGCAGGCGGGAAGCGTTTCAAACATATCCAGCTCATCACTCAGCCGTTCCATACGGGTTTTCAGCGCGGTGGCCTTGAGTTTGTCCGCCTTTGTCAGCGCAATGATGAACGGCAGACCCATATCCGCCAGAAATTCGAGCATCTGAATATCCAGCGCGGTCGGCGCATGGCGCGCGTCGATCAGCGCCACGACCAGCCGAATATCGCGCGGCTGCTTAAAATAGCCGTCCATCAGTTCCGCCCAGCGATTCTGCTCGGAGCGGGAGACCCGCGCATAGCCGTAGCCGGGCAGGTCGACGAGATAGGCACCCTCGACGTCATAAAAATTGATCGTCGCGGTTTTGCCGGGGGTGGAGCTGACCTTCGCCAGCGATTTGCGGTTAAGCAGGCGGTTGATCAGCGAGGATTTGCCCACATTCGACCTGCCCGAAAACACGATCTCGGGGCAGACCGACGGCGGTATGCCGCCCGATGTGCCGTAGGCGGCTTTGAAAAAAGCTTTGTCAAATCTCATATAAATCAGTCGTTTTCGATGAGGGGGAGCGGCTCTAAGAAGATGATGTCCTCGCGCTCGGCGGCGTCACCCTCGGCGAGTACCGCGCAGGAGGCGACTTTGATCGCGCCTGTTTCTTCGACAAGAGTTTCAACGGCGGTCAGCGACGCGCCTGTGCTGATAACGTCGTCTACGATCAGAACGCGCTTGCCCTTCATCTCCTCCGCCTCCAGCTGACCGAGGAACAGCTCCTGCTCCTTCGCGGTGGTGATCGACTTCACCTTGACGGAAAAGGGCTTTGCCATATACAGCTTCGGCGCTTTTCTCGCAACGATATATTTTTTGCCCGACTGGCGGGACATTTCATAAGCGAGAGGGATGGATTTGGCCTCGGGGGTGAGGATAATATCAAACTCGGGAACCTTTTTGAGCAGCTCCG
>JBJEQI010000132.1:0-7968 GCA_051881675.1 Acutalibacteraceae bacterium | reverse complement strand
TTGGCCTCGGGGGTGAGGATAATATCAAACTCGGGAACCTTTTTGAGCAGCTCCGCCGCCGCGGCAACGGTGACTTCAACGTCGCCGAACACGATAAACGCGGCGATCGACAGCTTGTCGCTGATCGGGAAGACGGGCAGCTCCCGCTCGAGCCCTGCAATGGTCATCTTAAATGTTTTCATGAGTTATGCCTCCTTCGATTTTAAAAGACATTCTAAAACAGCGGTAAAGTATCAACGTACAGCAGATGTCAGCCCATTTTTTCGCTGAGCTGCGCGCCTGCGATCAGGTGAAAGTGAATATGCCCGACCGACTGGCAAGCCGCCTTGCCGCTGTTGGTGACAATACGAAATCCATCGTCAAGCCCGAGTTTTTCGGCAATTTTCGCCGCCGCCGCAAACACATCCGCGATCAGCGATTTATTGTTCTCGGCAATATCCGCCGCCGAGCGGATATGCTCTTTCGGGACGATCAAAACATGAATCGGCGCTTGGGGATTGATGTCCTCAAAGGCGAAAACGGTTTCATCCTCATACACCTTTTTCGACGGAATTTCACCGCGAATGATTTTACAAAACAGGCAATCGTCCATTCAAACGCATCTCCCTTAAAATATAGTTATCTACGCCGCCGCACGGCGAAAATTTATCGATTCAGCTGAGCGGACAGCACATCGTCCACGATCAGCAGGGCATCATCGACTTTGGTGAGATCTTTGCCGCCCGCCATGGCGCTGTCGGGTCTGCCGCCGCCGTTTCCGCCCGCGGCTTTGGCAACCTCACGGACCAGATTGCCCGCATGAGCGCCCTTTTTGATCGCTTCGGCGCCGCAGCAGGCGCAGAAGGTAACGGTGCCTTTTTCCTCATTAATACCCGCGATGACCGCGACCATTTTTGGTGAGTTATCGCGAATGCTGTCGCACATTTTGCGCAGCGAGTCGGGGGATACGCCGGTCAGCGCCGCCGCGACATATTTAACGCCGCAGATCTCTTTTGCGTTGTCGAGCAGGGCATTGGCCTTCTGCGCGGCAAGCTTTGCGCTCAGCGCCTCCACCTGACGCTCCTTTTCTTTCAGCTCGCCGATCGTTTGCTCGACTCTGCCGACCAGCTCGTTCGCACTGCCCGCCTTAAATGCGGCGCAGGCGCCCTCGATGATCATTTTCTGCGCGGCGATGTAATCGCACACGCCCGTTCCCGTTACGGCCTCGATGCGGCGCACGCCGCCGGCGACCGAACCCTCGGAGATAATATGAATCAGACCGAGCTGACCCGAATTGCCGACATGAGTACCGCCGCAAAGCTCGACCGAGCCGCCTGCGGTGACCACGCGGACGGTGTCGCCGTATTTCTCGCCGAACAGCGCCATCGCGCCCTTTTCCTTGGCTTTTTCGATCGGCATTTCCTCCATGGTGACCGGCACGCAGGCAAGAATTACCGCATTGATCTTTTGCTCGACGGCGATCAGCTCCTCGCGGGTGAGCGCCGAGAAATGGGTAAAGTCGAAACGCAGTCGGTTTTCATCGACCAGCTGACCTGCCTGCTCAACATGGGTGCCGAGCACCTCTCTGAGCGCGTATTGCAGCAGATGCGCGGCGGTGTGGTTGCGCATGATGCAAAGACGGCGGTTTTTGTTGATCGACGCGGTAACGCTGCCGCCGACCGAGAAGGAGCCTTTTTTAACAACGCCTTTGTGCAGGAAAATGCCCTCGGCGTTCTTCACGGTGTCGGTGACCTCAAACACGGCGTCGTCGGTGCAGATCAGACCCGTATCGCCGACCTGACCGCCCGATTGCGCGTAAAACGGCGTGCAGTCCAGCGCGATCATGGCGCTCTCGCCGCAAGTGACCTCGCTCGACTGCTCGCCCTCGGTGACAATTGCGGCGACTGATGAGGCGCACTCAAAATCGGTATAGCCGACAAATTCCGTCGCCGAAACGCCGTCGAGCTGTGTTCCGTCGCTCGCCCAGCTCTCGGAATCAGCCTTTTTGCGGGCGGCTCTGGCGCGCTCGCGCTGATCCTGCATGAATTTGCCGAATTCGCCCTCGTCAACGCCGATTCCCTGCTCCTCCAAGATGTCCTTGGTCAAATCCAGTGGGAATCCGTAGGTATCGTACAGCTTAAACGCCGCCTCGCCCGAAAGGGTCTTGCCGTCGATGCGGTCGATCAGCTCCGACAGCATGGAAAGACCCTGATCGATCGTCTTGTTGAAGGATTCCTCCTCGTTGGCGATCAGCTTTTTGATAAACTCGCTCTTTTCGCTCAGCTCGGGGTAGGCGTTTTTATTCTCGGCGATAACGGTATCGCACACTTCCGACAGGAACGGCCGCTCAATGCCGAGCAGTCTGCCGTGGCGCGCGGCGCGGCGCAGCAGACGGCGCAGAACATAGCCCCTGCCCTCGTTCGAGGGCATAACGCCGTCGCCCACCATAAAGGTGATCGAGCGGATATGGTCGGTGATGACGCGCAGGGAAATATCGGTCTTTTCATCGTCGCCGTAGTCAACGTTCGCAATGCGGCTGATGTGCTTCATGATATTCTGAACGGTGTCGACCTCAAACAGGTTATCCACGCCCTGCATGATGCAGGCAAGGCGCTCCAGACCCATTCCCGTATCAATGTTCGGGTGGTCGAGAGGGGTGTAGTTGTTGTTGCCGTCGTTATCAAACTGGGTGAAAACGAGATTCCAGAATTCGACATAGCGGTCGCACTCACAGCCGACTCCGCAGTCGGGTTTGCCGCAGCCGTATTTCTCGCCGCGGTCGAAATACAGCTCGGAGCAGGGGCCGCAGGGACCCGAGCCGTGCTCCCAAAAATTATCTTCCTTGCCGAGACGCACGATATGCGACGCGTCCACGCCGACTTCGTTCACCCAAATATCCTTGGTTTCGTCGTCATTTTCATAAATGGAAATCCAGATTTTATCCTTGGGAAGCTCCAGCACCTTGGTGCAGAACTCCCACGCCCAGGCGGTCGCCTCATGCTTGAAATAGTCGCCGAATGAGAAATTGCCGAGCATTTCAAAATAGGTGCCGTGGCGCGCGGTCTTGCCCACACGCTCAATATCGGGCGTGCGGATGCACTTCTGGCAGGTGGTGACCCGCTTGCGCGGGGGAGTGACCTCACCCGTGAAATACTTTTTCATCGGCGCCATGCCCGAGTTTATGAGCAGCAGGCTGTTATCGTTGTGCGGCACAAGCGAAAAGCTGTCCAGCCGCAGATGCCCCTTGCTCTCATAAAAAGAGAGGAATTTTTCTCTCAGTTCGTTAAGTCCTGTCCATTGCATTTGTATTTGCTCCTTATAAAAATGAATTTCTGTATTTAGATCGACGGCACACCGATACGGTGATAAAAACCGCGCCGACGGATTTAAAAAATCCCCCCGAAAAAACAAAACAACGCCCGATACACATACACGGGACGAAACCAAATAATTCCGCGGTACCACCCGAATTGCGCGCGAACGCCGACTCACGATCCCGTTAACGCAGAATCCAAACGCTGCGAATTACCGCAGAGATGATCGGCAGGACGGCTCGCCGCCCGCCCGATGCTCCGCTTCCACCCGCGCGGCGCTCTCTGAAAAAGGGCATAGAAGGCTTGATCCCGCCATATCTTTTGACAATATTTTGACGTATACATTATATAACAGTCATACCGTCTTGTCAACAGTTTTATCCCGATTTTTGCCGGAATTCGGGGGAGTTTTTTGCCTGTCGGCGCGGCGCATCCGCATTATTGCACAAAAAAATACAGCCGCGCCGCCGTATTTTTGAGGATTGATTAAAAAATGGCGCAAAGCCTTGCAATCAGCGCGATTTTGTATTAAAATATAAGGAAAAAGCATCCGGAAAGGAACGGTCGGTTTTGGAATACGCGAAAATGAGCAGGCAGGAGCAGGAGCGGGAACTCGCAAGGCTTCAAAAGGAATACGATGAGTTTAAGGCGCTGGGGCTGAATCTCGATATGTCGAGGGGCAAGCCCTGCAAGGAGCAGCTGGATATATCCAACGAGCTGCTCGGTCTGGCAGACGAGAACAGTATTCTGACGGAAGAGGGGCAGGACAGCCGCAACTACGGCGGGCTGGTCGGCATCCCCGAAATGAGGCGGATTTTCTCGGAATTGTTCGGCTGCCCCGTTGAGAATGTCATCGTCGGCGAGAATTCGTCGCTGCATATGATGTTCGACTGCATCGCTCAGGCGTGCGGCAGAGGGCTGGACGGCGAAAAGCCGTGGCTGATGCAGGGCAAGGTGAAATTTTTGTGCCCCTCTCCCGGATATGACCGCCACTTCGGCGTGACGCAGTATTTCGATATTGAAAACATTCCCGTCCCGATGACGCCCGACGGTCCCGATATGGATATGGTCGAGGAATATGTCAAGGACCCCATGGTCAAGGGCATTTGGTGCGTTCCGAAATATTCCAACCCCGACGGCTATTCCTATTCCGACGAGACGGTGCGCCGACTGGCTTCGCTGAAGCCCGCGGCAAACGATTTCCGCATTATGTGGGACAACGCCTATGCCGTGCATCATCTGTATGAGGACAGGCGCGATGAGGTTCTCTGCCTGTATCAGGAGTGCTTAAAGCGCGGCACCGAAAAAATGGTTCTGATGTTTATGTCCACCTCAAAGGTCACCCATCCCGGCAGCGGCGTGGCGGCAATGTGCGCTTCCAAGCACAATGTCGATCTGATCAAGGGTCGTCTGACATTCCAGACGATCGGCCCCGATAAGGTGAATCAGCTCCGTGTGGCGCGATTCCTCAAGGATTCCGACGGTATCGCCGCGATTATGAAAAAGCACGCCGCGATCATCCGCCCGAAGTTTGAGATCGTCCTTCGCGAGTTTGAGCGCAGTCTGGCTCCCTGCGGTGCGGGGCGCTGGACCAATCCGAACGGCGGCTACTTTATCAGTTATTACGCTCCCGACGGCTGTGCCAAGCGAACGGTTGAGCTGTGCAAGCAGGCGGGCGTGACCACCACCGGCGCGGGCGCGTCTTATCCCTACGGCAACGACCCGAAAGATTCCAATATCCGCGTTGCGCCGACCTATCCCTCGAATGAGGAACTTAAAACGGCGGTTCGGCTGTTCACCGTTGCGGCGAGGATCGCCTATCTCGAAAGGCTTTTGGCAGAAGAATAATCGCCGAAGCGATTATTTTGGAGTTTTGCTTTGCAAAACGTCCGAAGCGGAAGATAATTATGGTATAATAACCGCAAAGCGGTTATTATACTGCTGCGCAGGGCATTTGACGGCGCTGACTGCTCGTCACTTTGTGACAACCGCAGTCAAATGCGCGATTATACCATAACGCTCTCGCTTTTATGGTATAATTTACAAATTAATTGTTCCGATACGGTTGACTTTTATACGTTTTTATTATATAATACAATTTATCCCCGCATATGTCGCCGAGCCTTGCCGCTCGGCGCTGTGCCGAAGCTTCAGGCCGAATACTTGTCCCGTTTTCGGTCTGAATATATTTTAATCATACAGGAAGGATTGATCCCCAATGAAGAAAGCAAGAAAATCGACATTCTTCATTGTTGCGGTGCTTATTATCGCTTTTGCCGTGCTTGCGGTCACAGGTATTCGTACCTATTACGGCGATAATGAGAACGTATATATCAAGGGCGTCAGCGATATTCGCTGGGGCATTGATATTCAGGGCGGCGTTGAGGCGGTTTTCACCCCCGATATTGCGGCTGACAAGATTACATCGCAGCAGATGGACGATGCGGAGAACATCTTGAAGCTTCGCCTTACCAGCAAGAATATCACCGACTATGAGCTGTATAAGGATACTCAGCATAAACAGCTTATCGTTCGTTTCCCGTGGCAGTCGGGTACCTCCGATTTCGACCCCGAAAAGGCCGTCAGCGAGCTTGGGCAAACCGCCGTTCTGACCTTCTGCGAGGGCAGCGAGAACAATCAGAAAGTCATTCTGAAAGGCGCCGAGGATGTGGAAAAGGCGAGCGCGGGATATGATGATAAAGACGGCTATGTCGTTCAGCTGCGGCTGACCGCCTCGGGCAAAGCGAAATTCGCCGAAGCAACGGCAAGGCTCCGCGGCGGCGTTATTTCGATCTGGATGGATGATCAGATGCTGTCGGCGCCCACCGTCAACGCTACTATTACAGACGGCTCGGCAATCATATCGGGCGGCGATTTCGACGCCGAGTCGACCAAGGAGCTTGCCGATACGATCAACGCCGGCTCACTGCCGTTCGGTCTGACTGTTGACAATTCCAAGCTCAGCATTGTCACCCCGACCCTCGGTCAGTCATCGCTTCAGGTCATGCTCCTCGCGGGCATCATCGCTTTTGCGCTGATCGTGATTCTGATGATCGTGCTTTACCGTGTTTCGGGCGTTGTTGCGGCGCTGGCGCTGACCTGTCAGGTCGCAGGTATCTTCGCCTGCATCTCGGGATTCTTCCCCTTCTTCGACAGCTTTACACTGACCATCCCCGGTATCGCGGGTATTATCCTCTCGATCGGTATGGGCGTCGACGCGAACGTCATCAATGCGGAGCGCGTTATCGACGAGCTGTATGAAGATAAAACGATCGACGGCGCGATCAACATCGGCTATAAGAGAGGCTTCGGCGCGATTCTCGACGGAAACGTCACCGTTATTATCGTTTCGATCGTGCTGATGGGCGCGTTCGGACCGCCTTCGATGCTGTTTGCGAAGATTCTCAATGTTTTGGGAATGTTCCTGTTCAGTTCTTCTATCACAGGCACCATTTATTCTTTCGGTTATACTCTGCTGATCGGTGCGGTATTCAATCTTCTTATCGGCGTGTTCCTTTCCAAGGTTATGATAAGAAGTATCTCACAGTTGAAACCGCTGAGAAAACCGTGGCTGTTCGGAGGTGCGAGAAATGCGAAATAAGAAGACTTTTGATTTTGTCGGAAAGCTGAAAATCTTTCTTTGCATCTCGGCGCTGTTCATCATCTTCGGTATTGTTATGAATTTTGTGCTCGGAATCAAGCTGGATATTGATTTCAGCGGCGGTACGACGCTCAGCTATTCGCATACCGGCGAAGTCGATACGGCGAAGGCAAAATCCGCAATCGAGAAATCGGTTAAGTATAACGTGAATGTTGCCGAAAGCCGCAACTATACCACGGGGAGCAGCATGATCGTTGTTTCGGTGCTCGGAAATAAGGCGCTGACGGTCGAGGACATCGACAAGATCACAAAATCGCTCACCGATGAGTTCAAGGATAATAAGATCGAGCAGCTCGAGCAGAATTCGGTCGACCCGACCGTCGGCTCCAGTTTCTTTGCCAAGAGTATGTACGGTCTGGCGCTTGCCTGCCTGCTGGTTGCGATCTATGTCGGCTTCCGTTTCCGCAAGATCGGCGGCGTGCCGGCGGCGATTACCGCTATCATCGCGCTGATTCACGACGTTGCGATCGCGTATTTTGCTTATGTCCTGCTCGGCTACACCATCGGCGGCAACTTTATCGCCGTTATGCTGACGATTCTCGGCTATTCGCTCAACGATACGATCGTTATTTACGACCGTATCCGTGAGAACAGCAATGTTTACAACGGGACTAAGTCGATCCGCGAGATTACCAATATTTCGATCACGCAGTCTTTCCGGCGCACGATGATCACCTCGATCACCACCTTTATCGCCATTACCTGCGTTACCGTGGTTGCAGCGGCGTCGGGTCTGACCTCGATCCTTTCCTTCTCGATACCGATGTCGATCGGTATTATCAGCGGAACGTATACCTCGACCTGCATTTCGGGTCCGCTGTATGTTGCTTGGATGGAAGCGATCGAAAAGCATTCCTCCAAGGGCGGAAAGAAAAAGACCCCCGCATATGTCAACAGCAGAAAGTAATTTCGTTTCGGAATTTTACGGCTCTCTGTATACCGACGCGGCATTGTCGCCGCGTCGGTATTTTTTCAAGATTATGCTTTACAAAGCGGCACAAATGTGGTATAATA
>JBJEQI010000131.1:0-2421 GCA_051881675.1 Acutalibacteraceae bacterium | reverse complement strand
TTCCCTGTAAAATCGGTCGAATCGCCGTTTTAAAGGAATATCGCCGGTTCGGCGCGGGCAAACTGATCATGAACGAGCTGATTGCCTTTGCCAAAAAAAGGGGTGCCAAGGAGATCGTGCTCGACAGCCAGGTCAGCGCCGTCGGATTTTATCAAAAATTCGGCTTTGTTCCCTTCGGCGAGGAGCATCCCGATATGCACATTATGCATCAATTCATGCGTCTGACATTACAATAACATCAAAGCGGATTTTGTGGCGTTTTCATAAGATCCGCTTTTAGCTTTTTTCTGTATGCAGGATCAATCGGAATAAAGGAGCGAGAAGGATGACAAAAATACTCACCGTTTTCACCGGCGGAACGATCGGCTCAAAAAGCAGCGGGGGGATACTCAGAGCCGCAGAATCCACCAAATATGAGCTGATCGATATTTATCGCCGACGGTGCGGGGAGGGTGTTCGGTTCGACGTTACCCAGCCGCTGAACACTTTAAGCGAGAACATCTCGCCCGACAGCTGGCAGGCAATCTATAATGAGCTTGCCGCGCGCAATCTGTCCGCATACAGCGGGATCATCATCACCCACGGGTCGGATACGCTGGGCTACACCGCCGCGCTTTTCAGCTTTTTGCTCTGCAAGCTGCCGATTCCCGTCGTTTTCGTCGCCGCCGACCGCGCGCTCGGCGACCCGCTGTCCAACGGCGGCGATAATTTTGTAAACGCTGTGAAATTCATTCAGTCGTCCCCAAAAAAGGCGCCGAAACGCGGCGTTTTCGCTGTTTTTCGGCGTGCAGACGACAGGCATATCGTTTACAGCGGCGCGCGGCTGATGCAGTGCGATCAGTTCGACCGCTTTGCCTCTTTCGGCGGCGTAGACTGCGGCGAAATGATCGACGGTGAGTTTGTCCCGTCGGCGCGCGATGGCGAGGTCGGCGCTGATATGGGCTTCTGCCCCGAAGGCGGCGCGAGCCGCATAGAGGATTCAGGCTTTACCCTTTGCCCGCTTCGCCTCCCGCGCGAGGTCATGCTGCTCTCCCCCTACCCGGGTATTCATTACGGCAGGATTGACCTCGATCCCCCGCCCGCCGCAGTGCTTCACCTGCTGTATCATTCGTCCACCGCTTGCACAGCAGGCGACGGCTCGCTGATTACCTTCGCCGAGCGGTGCCGGGGTGCGGGCATTCCGCTCTATCTGCTCGACTGCCGCCATTTTTCCGACGGCAAGGTTTATGAAACCGCCGATCAGCTGATGTCCTGCGGGGCGGTTCCGCTCTCGGGGCTCTCCCCCGTCGCCGCGTTTGCAAAGCTTTTTGCGGCATACGCGCAAAGTGAAATGCTTCCGGAAGAATATATGAAAAAGAATATCGCAGGCGAGTTTTTGTTAGCATAGTGCTCGAAAATACCGCCAATCAGCGCCTTTATCCGCCGGAGTTCTGCCCGAAAAAAGGACATTTTTCGGGGGCAAAGGATAACTGTTGCATTTTACAAAAAATGGTGCTATAATGATTGTAAAATGATTATCCAATTCCTGCGCATGGCGGGCGGCGCAAGCCTGCTTCGCACAACCTTGCAAGACGATCCAAAGGAGGACTGCCGCGAGACTCATTTTGCGGCAAAAACGATATGAAGAGCAGAACGGCAAAACGATGTGTTTCGGCATCGGTCATGATCATCATTGTCTGCGCCGCTGTTTGCGGTCTCATTATCTGGAAATCGGTCAGCATCGACAGCCTGAGCGAAACGAACGACCCCCTGTTTTCGCAGCAGCAGTCCAGCCGCAAAGCTGCGCTGTCCGCCCAGCAGTCCGAGCTGGATGAAAAAAACGCGCAGCTTTCCTCGATCAAGCAAAAAGAGTCCCAGTTAAAGCAGCAGATCAGCTCGGTTCAAAGCGCTATCGCGGCGCTGACGACCGATAAAAAGGCTGACTGAATATCGCACATTCGCCATAATAATCGAAAAAACGGAGGAATACATCATGTCACAGAAAATTATCATCTCATGCGACAGCACCGCCGATCTCTCAGAAGAGTTGCTCGAAAGATTCGATGTAAAAATGTCCCCGCTTTCTATCGTCAAGGACGATGTTACGCTGAAAGACGGTATTGATATTCACCAGCAGGACATTTTTGAATACAAGAAAAAGACAGGCAACCTGCTGAAGACCTGCGCGCCGAACATTGCCGAATGCGAGAACACGATCAAGAGCTACAAAGAGCAGTACGGTGAGGACGCGGCGATCATTCATTTTGACATCAGCAGCGAAATGTCTTCCACCTATGCAAATTATGTCGCCGTCAGCGCCGATTACAGCGATGTTTACATTGTGGACAGCCGCAATCTCTCCACCGGTATCGGTCTGCTGGTTCTGCGCGCCGCCGAGCTGCGCGATAAGGGGCTGTCGGCAAAGGAGATTTTTGACGATAT
>JBJEQI010000130.1:0-2427 GCA_051881675.1 Acutalibacteraceae bacterium | reverse complement strand
GCACTTTTTGCCGAGAAGAACGTTTCCGCCGTAGCCCGAGTTGACCGAGATGATGTAGTTATCCTCGGGGAAGTGGCAGATGTATCTCTTTTCCTCATCGATATCGCACTTGCAGTGCAGACCCTTGATCCAGTCCTCGGAATCGCCGAGCGCTTCGGTGACAGCGTCGCCGACGCGGGTCATGATGCACATATTCAGCACAACATAGATCGAGTCGGTCAGCTCAATGCCGATCTTGGAAAACTCGGAGCCGACGGGGCCCATGGAATAGGGGATGATATACATAGTTCTGCCGGCATAAGCGCCTTTGGCAATATCGAAGAGCATCTCATATGCCTTTTTCGGTTCCATCCAGTTGTTGGTCGGACCCGCGTCCTCTTCGGTCTTGGCGCAGATGAAGGTGCGGCCCTCAACGCGGGCAACATCGTTCACCGCGGTGTGGTGCAGATAGCAGTCGGGCAACTTTTCCTGATTGAGCTTGATCAGCTCGCCGGACTTAACCGCTTCGGCGCGCAGCGCGTCGATCTGGGCCTGAGAGCCGTCGATATAAACGACGCGGTCGGGGTTGGTAAGCTTTTTGATCTCGTCGATCCAGGCGAGAACCGATTTGTTTTGGATCATCGTGAAATCCTCCTTAAAATTTGCCGCATGAAAACGGTTGTTTAATTTTTAACAAATATAAATATCAAATTGTTCCATGATAAATATATTGCTATAATTATACAATAAAATTCGGTAAAATGCAAGTGAAAAAATAACATTTAAAAATGTTTTAACACCGTTGTCATTATTCTTGCTTTTTGCGTACATATTATATATAAATTGCAGAAAAATGCGTGATAATCGGCGGTGGGCGGGCTGAAATGTTAAGAAATTTTGAACTTTGGCAATAATTGCTTGATTTTTTTCGGATATGGTATATTATATATTTAGCACTCGGAAGCAGAGAGTGCTAAAACCGATAAATTTTATAAACGGAGGTATATATAATGAACATTAAACCGTTGCTTGACAGAGTTGTTGTGAAGATGGTCGAGGCGGAGGAAACCACCAAGGGTGGAATCATCCTGGCGGGGAACGCTAAGGAAAAGCCGCAGATCGCCGAGATCGTCGCAGTCGGACCCGGCGGCGTTGTCGACGGAAACGAAATCAAGATGTATGTTAAGGTCGGCGACAAGGTGCTCACCAGCAAGTATTCGGGCACCGAGGTCAAGATCGACGGCGCGGAGTATACCATTGTCCGCCAGTCGGATATTCTTGCGATCGTTGAGTAATTCTACTGCACTATAATAAGGAGTTGTTTGAAATGGCTAAACAGATTATTTTCGGAGAAGAAGCAAGAAAAGCTCTCCAGACGGGCATCGATCAGCTTGCAAATACCGTTAAGGTAACGCTCGGCCCGAAAGGCAGAAACGTTGTTTTGGATAAGAAATTCGGCGCGCCGCTGATCACCAACGACGGCGTGACCATCGCCAAAGAGGTTGAGCTGGACGATCCGTTTGAGAATATGGGCGCTCAGCTGGTGAAAGAGGTCGCCACCAAGACCAACGACATCGCGGGCGACGGTACGACTACCGCTACCGTTCTTGCGCAGGCGCTGATTCGCGAGGGTATGAAGAACGTTGCGTCGGGCGCGAACCCCATGGTCGTTAAAAAGGGTATCTCCAAGGCGGTTGACGCCGCTGTTGAGGCGCTGAAAGCCAATTCCAAGACGGTCAACGGCTCGGATGATATTAAGCGCGTTGCATCGATCTCCGCCGCGGACGATTTTGTCGGAACACTGATCGCCGAGGCAATGGAGAAGGTTTCGCAGGACGGCGTTATCACCATCGAAGAGTCCAAGACTGCCGAAACATACAGCGAGGTTGTCGAGGGAATGCAGTTTGACCGCGGATATATCACCCCTTATATGGTCACCGACACCGATAAAATGGAGGCTGTCATTGACGACGCTTACCTCCTGATTACCGATAAGAAGATCTCCAATATTCAGGAGATCCTGCCGCTTCTCGAGCAGATCGTCCAGTCGGGCAAAAAGCTCGTTATCATCGCCGAGGACGTCGAGGGCGAGGCTCTTTCGACGCTGATCGTCAACCGTCTGCGCGGCACCTTTACCTGCGTTGCGGTCAAGGCACCGGGCTTCGGCGACAGACGCAAGGAGATGCTCCAGGATATTGCGATTCTGACCGGCGGTCAGGTTGTTTCCGAAGAGATCGGTCTGGAACTGAAAGACGCGACGGTGGATATGCTCGGCCGCGCTAAGCAGGTTAAGGTAACCAAGGAGAACACCACGATCGTCGACGGCGCAGGCGACAGCGCGAACATCAAGGCGCGTGTTGCTCAGATTCGCTCGCAGATCAAGGCGACCACCCCATATGAGTCTTTAGCATCATTATAACCATCATTATATAATGCTATTAATTTATC
>JBJEQI010000129.1:0-2431 GCA_051881675.1 Acutalibacteraceae bacterium | reverse complement strand
CCCCCGTGCCCTTAATTGCTTCTGCTATCAGATTCATTGTATGATTCTCCTTTAATGCGGAATTTTTTAATGATTATTATGCGGTGCCACCTGGCTTCTGGCAAAAGCGCAGGGCGCTCGTGCTCTCTTTGCCGCGCAGACAGCAAAAAGCCCCCGCACAAAATGCAGGGGCGAGTATGAACCCGCGGTGCCACCCGGCTTCAGGCAAAAAATGCCTCTCGAAAACTCCTTAACGCGGAAAACGGACCTCTCGGTGAATTGTCTTCGTGATTTGCCGTAGTCCTGCGGCGCTTTCAGCAAAGCGCGCCGCTCTCTGTCGGGGGCGAATCACTACTGATTTCCGTCATCGAGGTCGGGGCAAGGATATGACCGCAGCCTATCGGCATAGCCGAAAGGCGGGGGTTTTAGCGGGAATAAAGCCGCCAGTCGAGATCGCCGCGCTCGAGGCCGTGTATCAGCATCTCGGCGGTGGCGATATTGGTTGCGACGGGGATATGATGAACGTCGCAAAGACGCAGAATATTCAGGTCGTTCGGCTCGTTCGGTTTTGCATGAATGGGGTCACGAAACAGCAAGACCATGTCGATCTCGCCGCAGCTGATACGGGACGCGATCTGCTCGCCGCCGCCCTGCGATCCGCTCATAAACCTTGTGATTTCGAGACCGGTTGCTTCGGAAACAATTTTGCCTGTGGTGTTGGTGGCGCAAAGGTTGTGACGGCTGAGTATGCCGCAATAGGCGATACACAGCTGCACCAAAAGCTCTTTTTTTGCATCGTGTGCGATCAATGCAATGTTCATGATAGATTCTCCGTTCGTATAGATTTTTTTAAGGTGTCGGAACTAACCGCGATACACTGAAACCAGGTATCTGCCGCACCGTTTCAATATATTTTGATTTGCTTTCAGCCTATTTAATTGAATGTGATTGCGCCTTATCGGTGCTGATTTAGGTGAATTTTTCCAGCTTCGGCAGAGGATACCGCGCACCGCACAGCCTCCCCGCCAGTCGGCGAAACGCGTCCCGCGCAAAGGAGTCGGGCAGCATTTCACTGGTTGCCGCCGCTTTGACAACCTCATAATCGGTCGGAATCGCGGCAATCAGCTGAGTTTCGGTTTCGTCGATAATCTCGTCGATATTCGGGAAAATGCCTTTTTTCATCAGCTTGGTGTTGACTTTATTGATGACCAGCCGAATGGCGGACAAGCCGTTTTTACGCAAAATACGCGACACCGTCGCGCCGTCGCGGACGCTGACAGGATCGGGATTCACCACCAGCAAAGCTTCGTCGGCGGCGGTGATACATTGATAAAAGCCGTCTCCGATGCCTGCGGGGCAGTCGATAAAGATAAAATCAAAAGTGTCGGACAGCTGCTGGGTCACGGTTTTCAGCGCGCCGACCGAGCCGATCGTGCCCTTAAACGCGGGGGCGGGGAGCAAAGACATTCCCGGGCATTTTGCCACGGGGACGACCGCGTCGGTCAGCTCGCACCTGCCGCACAGCACGTCCGCCACATCGAAAACCGAACTTGACGTGATATTCAGCATCAAATCGAGCGAGCGCAGCCCCTCGTCCATATCAATGAGCAGAACGGTCTTGTTCACCGCGCAAAGCTGCGCGCCCAGATATGCCGCGACGGAGGACTTGCCCACGCCGCCTTTCCCAGAGGTTATGACGATGTTTCTGCTCATATTTTTCACCTTTGGCGCAAAATTTCACGCTTTATAATATAATTTTAGCATATTACATAATATTTGTCAAAGTTTTTTGCAAAGTTGATGATTTATCGCCGATTTTTCCCGTTAAATGAGCGAATCCTGCGGGTTATAAGCGGCTTTTTCGTTGTTGGAGAAGAAATACGCGTCGAAAATATCCTTAACGACGGGAGCGGCGAGATAGCCGCCGAGGCCGTGCTCAACATAGATCGCAACGGCGATCTCCGAATGCTTATACGGTGCAAAAGCGATAAACACGCCGTTGTCCTCGCCGACGGTGGAGGCGGTACCCGTTTTGCCGCCGATTTGTATCGGATAGTCGCCGAAAACGGAGGACGCCGTACCTTCGAACGCCGCCGAGAGCATACCTTGCTTAACGGTGGTGATCGCACTGTCGGTAAAGCCTGTTTCCGCCGCGACGGTGGCTGTTTTGTCGAGAACGGTGCTGCTCAGATCATAGCTTTTGATGCGGTGGAGCAGGGTGGAGTTATACCGCGTTCCGCCGTTGGCGATCGTGGCAGTATAGGTGGCAAGCTGGAGCGGGGTGAACAGGTTATACGACTGACCGATCGCCGCCTGGAGCGTATCGCCGGGGTACCATTCGGCGTTGATCGACTTAGCATAAGACGGACCCGCCAGAACGCCCGCCGATTCGCCGATCTCAACGCCGGTTTTAACGCCGAGACCTGCGCGCTCGCAGTATTTGTTCATCGTT
>JBJEQI010000128.1:0-10711 GCA_051881675.1 Acutalibacteraceae bacterium | reverse complement strand
CGCGTAGCTCACGCCCGCCCCGCCGTCGGCTCATAGATTAAGCACTTGGTGAATTATAATCGCTAACCCAACTCGCGCGGCGATGTGGTGAATCTCTACCGCGGCGACGGCACAATCAAGACGCATTACGAGTACGATTCGTGGGGAAAAGTGCTGTCTGTCACCGATGGGAACGGTAACCCGATCACCGCGAAGGACAATATCGGTCATGTAAATCCCATTCGGTATAGAGGATATTACTATGATACCGATACGGGGCTGTACTATCTCAAGAGTAGATATTATGATCCGGAGATTGGTAGGTTTATCAACGCGGATGATACTGAAGTGCTGGATGTCGATGCTGAAAGCCTATTGCATTATAATCTTTTTGCATATTGTTGGAATAACCCAATGAATATGTCAGATGATGAGGGATATTTGCCATGGTTTGTTGCTTCCGCACTTTGCGGTGCATTATTTGATACAGCTGCTTATTTAATCGGATCAGCCATAAGCGGGCAAAAAATAACATGGGCAGGTTTGGGAAAAGCGGCACTTATCGGCGCTATTTCTGGGGTTGCATTTGGCGCTGTCGGAAAAGGAGTTAAGGCTCTTACTACGGCTGCAAAGGCCACCAAGGCTGGAGCAAAAGTTTTTAATCTAGGCTCAAAGGCTATTTCCAAAGCAGTAAGTAGTACCAGTAGATTGCAGCATGCTTTTAAACATGCCAAGAGTTTTGGATTTGGCAGTTGGAATAAAACCGTTGCAAAACAATGGGAATGCTTTATCAGAGGGAATCTTAGTAATTATACTAAGAAATTTTCAGCTAAACTGGGTAAAGATTCTGTAATTGGTTATTATCGTTATTTTAACGGAAAGCATATAGCAACATATGTATATAAATCCGGAAAGAACAAAGGCTTGGTTGCTACTGTTGTAGAGTTATCATCTAATCAAATGACCAAGTATAAGCTGTGGTAGGTGAAAAAGATGTTTCAGGGTCAGGGAGAATATTATTGTATAAACGGATGTTTTGCTTATCCGGTAAATGCGGACGGCATCAGAGAATTCGCCTTACAATTGCCTGAGACCGGTGAGTGCGGTCAAATGATCGGTTATGACATTTGTCCTGAGCAGTTTGTCTATCAACGGGCGATGAATGAGGAATATGCGGTAAAAAGTGAGCCGTTGTCATCCTTTCATGAAATGACTCCTATCAGCTGTGATTTTGATTATGCGCATATTTCCTGTCGGCTGCAAGTGGACATTTTCGATGATTGTTATTACGGCATATCCGTAGTATACAGTATGGAGAATAAACTGCCCGCAGAAAAGCAGCTGCGGCTTAAAGAAAACTTCTACACTATACTAAAGCCGATTTTCGGCAATGACGGGCACGAAAAGTGGCTGTCTTCGCCGAAGGATATGCAAAAAGACGATGATTCTGTTTTTGATAATAATTTCTATATTCGTAAAGATCTTTGCTCTAAAATGCCTGCATCCTGCTTTGGCGCGGACAACTGCTTGACTTGGGATAGCGGTGCTTACTATTTAAAACAGCCTAAGAGAATCTATCAATCATTGTACCGCGCTGTTTTCGATGCTGTCAGGGACGATGATGAAACTGTTTTTCGGTGATGTATATGAAGTTTTATGTATCCTCTTATTGGAAAAGGTGCGTTATATTTGGCACGGCAATGATTCTTGCAATCTTTATTTCCACTCTTATATTTTGCGCGTGGAGCCGCGATAGTGAGGATTATATAATTATCATAGGCGCCGCAATCTTTATTATAATCATTGGCTATCTGACCGTTTTATCATTAAGGTTGGTAAGATATATAACAAAAGACGGCAATCAAATGACCATGCACTCGTTTTGCGGCAGAAGACTATCATCCGTGAACCTCGAGTCTGATGTATATTATGAAATTTGCAATATGGCTGAAGGAACGCACAAAAAGCAGGATTTTATGATAGTATCCAATACGCCGTTCGAGTCTTATCAAAAATATGGTTATAACGGTCTTTCAAAGGTTTGTAGGGCAATAGATGAAAAAAGGGATCAAATTATTATCCCATGTGAGAAAGGCGTATTAACTGATTCAGATATTATAGCTTGGCATAGGATTCATTTGCGAGATGATCGTTATAATCCGTATTGAATGTTCGGATGAAATGCATCAAATTTCACGAAACGTGCAATTTTGACGCATTTTTAGGGGGATATAAGCGTTTGGCGGGGCGCAAGGGATGGCAATATTTCGGGGTGTGCTTGGCGCAAAGATAAAAGCCTGTGTTTCTGTTTTGATGAAACACAGGCTTTTTGTATGCACAGAACAAAAGAGCGGGAGGCTGCCACTCGGCGCCGCAACTGTTAATCGGCGCAGCCTTTGCCTATTCTGCGGTCAAAGGCGGACTTTTTCGGTGATACGGGCAAACGCGTTCAGGCAAAGAGCGGTCAGCATGGCGATCAGCACCCCGCAGATCAGCGAGCAGATCATCAGCCATGGCAGATAGGCGAACACGGCGGCGGTTTTTAAGATCACCGAAGCGGCAATGAGCTGACCGATGTTGTGCGCCGCGGCGCCCGCAATCCCGACTGAATAGATGCTAAAGCACCTGAGCCTTTTCACCGCCGTCATCGCGAGGACGGCGAGCGTGCCGCCGCAAAGCGAAAAGATCGCCGATGTGAGCCCGCCGAACAGCATGGCGGTGAGTATCGAGCGCACCGCATTCACCAAAAGCGCGTATTTGCCGCCGAATCGGTAGACGACCGCCATGATCGCGATATTGGCAAAGCCGATCTTGAACCCCGGTATCGGCACAATGCCGATCGGAATCAGCGATTCGGCATAGGAGAAGAGCATCGCCGCGGCGCAGAGCATGGCGCAATACGCCGCCGTGCGCGCAGCACTCGGGCGTTGCCTATTTTTCGCCGTGCGCGGCTCGCCGTGCGCGGTATTCGCTATATTAGCGTCACTCATACTGCCCACCTCTTATCCGGTGACAGCGTCAAATCCGCTGTCTTCGCTGCCTCTGATCTCGATGATCAGCCCCGACGGCACGCAGGCAATGACCTGCCCCGATTTTGAAATGAATCCGCCGCGAACGCAGGTTTGATCGCGGCAATCGGCTGAAACAACGCCGATCGCGCCGTCCTCAATGCGGATAACATTGTGCGCGGGAAGCTCGAGCTTCGGCGGCTCGGCATTCGCATCGTTCAGATCTACCTCGGCGACGGTCGCCCCGTTCACGCGAATCACCGCGATTTTGCCGCTCGGCCGCCCGAGCAGCAAAAATGCAAAAAACGCCGCCGCTGTGAGGAGCGGGAGCAGAAAGAACACAATATCCGCGATCTTCGGCTTCAGGCTGATTTTTGTCAATGTATCTTTCATGGTCAGCAGTGGGTGCGGCTTATTTGCCGACGGTTAGGGTGTAGCTGTTGTCGGACAGCTCAAACTTTTCGGCAAGCCCCTTGGTAACGATCACGCGGTTGTCCTCCGTGACAAAGAGCGCCTCGATTCCCTCGTGCGCGGCGATATATTTCAGCGCCTCGCGCTTCCCCATGACAAAAAACGCCGTCGACAGCGCGTCGGTCGCGGCGCCGCTTTGACCGATCACCGTAACGGAGATAAGGCCGCTTCGCGCGGGCGAGCCGTCTTTGCCGAAAATGTGATGATACCGCTTGCCGTCGATGATCTTATATTGCTGATAGTCGCCCGAGGTCGAGATAAAGCAGTCGGTCAGCTGCAGCTTCCCGAGCGCCTCGCCGTCTTTTCGCGGATGGCGCACGGCAACGGTATACGGCTCGTCGCCGTTCTCACTGCCGATTAACCCGACCGTTCCGCCGACGCTGATAATTGCGCTTTTGGCGTTGTTTTTCTTCAAAATATCAATCGCGTTATCCGCGGCAAGCCCCTTTGCGATACCGCCGAGATCAATTTTGGCTCCGTTGGTTGTAACGGTGTTTTCGCTGATGGTGATTTTAGAGCAATCGGAGGATGTGAGCGCCTTTTCGATGTCGCCCGCAGACGGGATCTTCATGTCCTCGCCGATGTTCCAGCACTTTTTGAGATCCAGCAGGCAAGGGTTGAAAGCGCCGTCCGTCAGCTTGTAATACTCCGTTGCCGCGCGGATCGCCGAAACGAGCAGATCACTGCACTTGGCGGTTCCCTTGCTGTTCAGGTCGGTGAGCGCGGACGGATTCATGCAGTCCAGCTCGCTCGACGCGGCGGTAATGCTGTCGCGCACCGCTTCTATCGAGTCGTCGTCGGCGTTTGCCCGTATGTTGACATAGGTGCTCATCGCGACAAAGTCAAGATAACGGACAACTCCCGTATCTTCAACCGAATCGGCGCTTTTGCATCCGCACAGCGCGGAAAACATCGTCAGAACAATGAGGGCAAGGCAAAAATACTTTTTGATCATAGCGGTTCATTCCTTAAAAAGTGAAAGCAAATCTTCAAAATAAACGGTTTGTGATGATTATGATTATTAATTATAACATAAAATTATTGAAAAAACAAATATTATGTGTTACAATAAATATATCTGCCCGACTGCGGCGGAAAAGTTTGTCGGATTCAAGGATTTTTGCCAGACTTATCTTATCGGTCAAAGGAGTGCGCCGCGCGTGAAAAATCAGTCAGCTGTCTGCCGCTGGATTGCGGCTTTGCTCTGCGCGGTCATGATGATCGCATTCGGCGCGTGCGGCGAAAACAACAGCGGGAGCGTCGATGTGACTTCCGCAAGCGCGCCTGCTGCCGAGCCGCTCGGCTCGGGGGAGATCTATGTCTGCTTCAGCGCCTCCGACTCGCTTGACCCATACAGCGCTGAAACCTCGGCGAATCAGCAGCTGGCTTCGCTGCTGTTTGATCCGCTGGTCAGGCTCAGCCCGACGCTTGAACCCGAATTTCACCTTGCCGAGTCGGTGAAACTGAACGGCAGGGACGTTGTCATCACCTTGCGCGACGCTGTTTTTTCGGACGGGAGCGCCGTGACGGCGTCGGATGTTATTTATTCCCTTGGCCGCGCTAAAAAGGCGAAAAACCGCGTTTATACCGACCAGCTGAAGATCATCACCGATTACAGCGAGCGCTCCGAAAAAGAAATCTCCCTGCGGTTGCGCCGCCCCGACCCGCTGATTGCGAATGTGCTGGATTTTCCCATTCTGAAAGAGGGCAGCACCTCGCGCCGCAACGACGATGATAAGGCGCTGCCGCCCATCGGCTGCGGGCGGTATGTCTATTCCGACAACAGTGGCACATATACTCTCACGGGCAACAAAAACTATTACGGCAAAATCCCCGCGAATACCATTACTCTGAATAATACTCCCGACCGCGAGGCGCTGCAATACAGTGTTCGGGCGGGCGAGGTGGATATTTATTACAGCGGGGTTATGACGGGCGAGCTGCTCTCGATGAGCGGCAGAACGGGGACGGTTATTCACCCGAACATTGTTTTTCTCGGGCTGGATTATACCGGCATTTTCGCCGATAAGGACCTGCGGTGCGCCGTTTCGGCGATGATCGGCAGGCGCGAGATCTGCTCGAGCGCTTATTATAACTACGCCACCTCTGCGCACGGTCTTTTCCCCGACAAAACAAGCCCCGCCGAGAGTATCGGCGGCAATGCCGGCGACGCCTTTTCCGAGGAGCCGGACCAAAAAGCCGCCGCTGAATTTCTGAAGCGGGCGGGCTACTCCGGCAAGAACGCCGACGGCTATTATACCAATTCAAAACGCGGCATTCTGCAGCTTGAGCTGCTGTATAATCGGGAGAATGTTTATCAGAAAAACGCGGCGCAGATCCTTGCCAAGCAGCTGAAAAACTGCGGCGTTTCGGTTTCGCTGGACGACAGAAGCGCGGGCAATTATAAAACTGCCGTTATGAACCGCGATTACGATTTGTATATCGGCGAGATCAAGCTTTCCAAAGATTTCGACTACACCGTGATGCTCTCGGGCGAGGTCATCGCAGGCAAAACGATCGCTCCCACCACGCTCCCCACCACCGCGAAAACCACGGCAAAACCGCGCGAGACCGATGAAGACGGCGACCCTGTTTACCGCGATGAGGCAACGACCGCCTCGACTACATCCGCCCCTAAAAAAGAGAAGAAAAACGAGAATATGAGCGCGGCATATGCCAACTATCTTTCGGGCAAGCTGACCTATCAAAAATTTCTTTCAAAATTCAAAGTCGAGATGCCGTTTGTCCCGATCGCGTTTCGAAGCGGCGTTGTCAGCTACAATTCCAACCTTTCCCTTGAAGCAGTTTCCACAATAAGCGACGCTTATTATAACATAGAATACCTCACTGTCAAAAAATAACCGAAAGGAAGAGCAATATGATTCATTATCAGACAAGATTCGGCGCTGTTACCGTTTCCGACGAGTATTTTGCGAAGCTGATCGGCAACGCGGTCAACTCCTGCTACGGCGTGTCCTCCATGGTCGCGACGGGCAAGCAGCGTCTGCGCAGGTTCTTCTCCAAAAAAGAGTATATCGACACGGGCATTGCCGTTCGCGGAAATATTGATCAGATTGATGTTGATCTGCACATTTCCGTGACCTTCGGCGTGAATATCAACGCCATCGCCCAGAGCATTGTTCACAAGGTGAAATATGTTGTTGAGGATTCAACGGGAATTTCCGTTAACAAGGTCACTGTGCACGTTGACGGAATGAAAAACGATAATTGACCGCGCGGCGGTATCTCTTATCATGAGAAAGGATGAATCTATTTTGATTACAGGTGATATACTTCGTGACGCCGTGATCTCGGGTGCCAATAATATTGCCAATAACCGCCAGTCGGTGGATGAGCTGAATGTTTTTCCCGTGCCCGACGGCGACACAGGCACCAACATGACGCTCACCATTAAAAACGCCGCAAAGGAACTGCTTGTTGCGCGGGATAAAACCGTGACCGAGATTGCTGATATGACCGCCTCCGCACTGCTGCGCGGCGCGCGCGGCAATTCGGGCGTTATTCTGTCGCTGATCTTCCGCGGTATTTCCAAGGGGCTGAAAGGTCTTGAAACCGCCGACGGCAGTGATCTTGCCCGCGCGCTGGAGTCTGGCGTGCAGGCGGCGTATAAAGCGGTTATGAAGCCGACGGAGGGAACAATCCTCACCGTTGTCAAGCAGTCTGCCGCATCTGCTGCCGCCGCTGTTGCGGACGGGGAGAACGATTTTACCGCCGTATTCGAGCGGGCGCTCGCAGGCGCTGAGGATGCGCTTGCCAAAACTCCCGAGATGCTGCCTGTGCTGAAGAAGGCGGGCGTTGTTGACGCGGGCGGCTGCGGCCTTGTCACCATATTCAAGGGTATGCTCAGCGTGCTGCGCGACGGCGTGATCGTCGATTCCGCGGAAAGCGCGGCTGCGGCAAAGCAGGAGAAAAAGGCAGTGAACGCCGCGGCAGAGTTCGAGGGCGAGATCACCTTCACCTATTGCACCGAATTTATCGTTCAGAGAGACAGCTCCGTCGCCACCGACCCCAAGGCGCTGCGCTCGTATCTCGAGTCGATCGGCGACTGCGTGGTGGTTGTGGACGATGAGTCGATCATTAAAGTCCATGTTCATACCGATAACCCCGGCAACGCGTTGCAGGAGGGCCTGAAATTCGGTATGCTCACCAATATGAAGATCGAGAATATGCGCGAGCAGCACGAAAATGCGAAGAAGAACGCGCAGATCGAGCAAACCGTGAAAGAGGATGACAACGGCGCATATACTCCCGTTGCCCCCGAAGAAGAGTTCGGCTTTGTCGCCGTCGCCGCGGGCGAGGGCATCCAGAGCCTGTTCACCGATCTCGGCGTGAATCAGCTGGTGTCGGGCGGTCAGACGATGAATCCCTCGACCGACGATATTCTCCGCGCGATCGAGCTGACTCCGGCTAAGACGGTTTTCGTGCTTCCCAACAATAAGAATATTATCATGGCGGCAGAGCAGGCGATCAATCTTGCCACCAGGAGCGTCATCGTGCTCCAGACCAAGACGATCCCGATGGGCATTTCGGCGATGCTCGCCTTTGACCCCGACGCGGCAGCTGAGGATAATGCGGTTGCCATGCAGCAGGCGGCGGAGCACGTCGGCAGCGGTTCGATCACCTTTGCCGCGAGAGATTCCGATTACGACGGATATAAGATCAAAGAGGGCGAGATTCTGGCGCTGGCGAACGGAAAGGTTTCGTTTGTCGAGCAGGACATCGAAAAAGCGGTGGTCAAGCTGACCAAGAGCCTGATGAAGAAGGATTCCTCCTTCGTTACCCTGATCTACGGCGAGGATGTTTCCGAGGAGCAGGCGCAGGCGGCGGAAGCGGCGGTGCGCGCAAAGCTCGGCGCCGATATTGAGATCACACTTATCCCCGGCGGTCAGCCGATCTACTATTATCTTATCTCGGTGGAATAATCGGCGCGCGCCGTTTTTCGGCGGTGATTTTGATGTTTGATGAGTCAAGACCGATTGAATACTTAAACGGCGTCGGCAAAAAAAGAGCCGAGCTGTTCCGAAAACTGGGTATCGACACTGTCGGTGCCCTTTTGGAGTTTTATCCGCGTGAATACGAGGACTGGAGCCGCTGTTATACCGTCAGCGAAGCGCCGATTGATGAGAAATGCTGCGTTAAGGCGACGGTTGCGACAGCGGTGGATACCTACCGTGTGCGAAAGGGGCTGACGCTGTTTCGCTTTAAGGCGACCGACGGGCAGATGCCGCTTTATGTCACCATTTTCAACAATAAATATGCCGCGGCGAAGATCACACCCGGGGCGGAGATTCTGCTGTTCGGCAAGGTGAGCGGCAATTTTAACCGACGCGAGATGAGCTCGCCGCAGATCGAGCTTGCCGCCTCGCCGCAGATTCGCCCGATCTACCGTCAGTGCGAGGGACTGTCGGGCAGAATCATCGAAAAAGCGGTCAGGCAGGCGCTTGCCGAGCTGGGAGACGATCTGTCCGACCCTATCCCCGACGATATCCGCGCGCAGTTTCAGCTTTGCCATCGCCGATTTGCGATCGAGAAGATTCATTTTCCCGCGAATCAGGATGAATTGGAGTGCGCCAAGCGGCGGCTGGTTTTTGAGGAACTGCTTTTGCTCCAGCTGGGGCTGATGCGGCTGAAAAGCCGCAACCGTGCGCGCACTGCGGCGGTGATCGGGCGGGATTTCAGCGAGGAATTTTATCGCTTGCTTCCGTTTTCGCCGACGGCGGCGCAAAAACGAGCGATCGCCGAGGCGGTCGGCGATATGGCGCGCACCGTGCCGATGAACCGCCTGCTTCAGGGGGACGTCGGGTCGGGCAAAACCGCCGTTGCCGCGGCGCTGATGTTCGGCGCTGTGAAAAACGGATTTCAGGCGGCCATGATGGCACCGACCGAGATACTTGCCGAACAGCACTATTATTCGCTGACCAAAATGCTGAAAACGAGCGGCATTCGCATCGCTTTGCTGACGGCGGCCGTGCCCGCCGCCGAGCGCCGCCGCATCCTTTCGCTGATTCGGTGCGGCGAGATCGATATTGTCATCGGTACACATTCGCTGATTCAGGGGGATGTTGCGTTTTCCGCGCTCGGATTGGTCATCACCGACGAACAGCACCGCTTCGGCGTGGGTCAGCGCGCGGCGCTGTCCGAAAAGGGAGAAAATCCGCACATACTCGTCATGTCCGCGACCCCCATCCCGCGCACGCTCGCGCTAATCGTATACGGCGATCTGGATGTTTCGGTGCTGGATGAATTGCCGCGCGGCAGGCAGCCGATCGAAACGTACAGCGTCGGCAGCAAGTTGCGCCCGCGCGCGTACAACTATGTCAAAAAGCACCTCGACGAGGGGCGGCAGGGCTATATCGTCTGCCCGATGGTCGAGGAGGGTGATCTGGATGCGGCGAGCGCCGCCTCAGTTTACGAAAAGCTGGCGGGCGGCTTTTTTAAGGATTATGCGGTCGGGCTTTTGCACGGTCGGATGAAATCGGCGGAAAAAGATCAAGTGATGCGCGATTTTGCCGAGCACAGGCTCGATTTGCTGGTCGCGACAACGGTCATCGAGGTGGGAATCGACGTACCCAATGCGGTGATCATGGTGATTGAAAACGCCGAGCGGTTCGGGCTGTCGCAGCTTCACCAGCTGCGCGGCAGGGTCGGGAGAGGCAGTCATCAGTCCACCTGTATTCTGATTTCCGACTCCGAAACGGAGGACGCGAAAAAGCGGCTCTCCGTCATGACCGAAACGACCGACGGCTTTCAGATCGCCGACGCCGATTTAAAACTGCGCGGCCCGGGTGATTTCTTCGGCTCCCGTCAGCACGGTATGCCGACGCTGAAGATCGCGAATATATTTGCGGATATGAGCGTTTTGAAAGAAACATCCCGCTTGGCGAGGCAGATTTTGACCAAAGACGGTGATCTTTCGCTATCGGAAAACCGCGGATTAAAGGAAAAGACCGACAAAATGTTTGCCTCCTCCTATGCGGGCGGCATGAACTGACGCCGATAAGAGCGGGGGCATCAAAAGGAGCGCAGGATGATAGAAATACGGCCGCTGTCGGACGCAGATAGCCCGGCGGCAATCAGCGACATTTATGAGCAGTCTTGGAAATATGCCTATCGCGAAATCATCCCCGATTCGTATCTGGACGGGATTCCGTCGGGGCAATGGGCGGGGAGGCTGACGCAGCCAGACCGCTTTTCGCTCGTCTTAACGGAGGACGGCGTGCCGTGCGGCACCT
>JBJEQI010000127.1:0-10793 GCA_051881675.1 Acutalibacteraceae bacterium | reverse complement strand
CTTGATGAGCACGCGACGCATCAGCTCGTTGAGGTTGAAGTCCACGGGGTTCATGGGGACGTTGCCCGACTCGATGCGGCTCAGGTCCAGCAGGTCGCGGATGAGGCGCGTGAGGCGCTGGGTCTCGTCGTAGACCACGCGCATGTACTTCTGGTGCTCCTCCTGGGGTATGGTGCCATCGAGCATGCCCTGCAGGTAGCCCGCGATGGAGGTGATGGGTCTCATGCCGGGACCGCCCGCGGGGCCCTCATAGCGGATAACGACAACGTCGCCGGGATTGATCTTGCCGTCGTAGATCGCGGCAATCGCCTGTTCCTCGCTGTCGAATACGCGCGCGGGACCTTTGTGAACCAGCATTTCCTTTGCGACGGCGCTGCGCTTGACGACCGAGCCGTTCGGCGCCAGCGAGCCGAACAGAACCGCCAGACCGCCCGTTTTTGAATAGGGATCGTCAATCGGGCGGATGACCTTATGGTCTTTGATCTCGCAGCCTTTGATGTTTTCGCCGACGGTTTTGCCCGAAACGGTCATCAGCGAGAGATCAAGCATATCCTTTTTGGCAAGCTCATGCATAACCGCATACACGCCGCCCGCCGCGTTCAAATCCTGCATATGGTGGAAGCCTGCGGGAGCAAGGTGGCAGAGATTCGGCGTGCGCTCGCTGATCTCATTCACGGTTTTGAGGTCAAAATCAACCCCCGCCTCATGGGCGATCGAGAGCAGATGAAGCAGCGAATTGGACGAGCAACCGAGCGCCATATCGACTGTCAGCGCGTTTTCAATCGTCTTTTCGGTGACAATATCGCGCGGGCAGATGTTCTCTTTGACCAGCTCGACCGCCCTCATGCCGACGTCTTTCGCAAGACGAAGCCTTGCGGCGTAAACGGCGGGAATCGTTCCGTTCCCGCGAAGCCCCATGCCCAGCACCTCGGTCAGGCAGTTCATGGAGTTTGCGGTAAACATTCCCGAGCAGGAGCCGCAGCCGGGGCAGGCGTTTTCTTCGATATAGCCGACGCGCTCTTCGTCGATCGTTCCGTTTTTATACGCGCCGACCGCCTCAAACACCGAGTTCAGATCGAGCGCCGTTCCCTCGTCGGAGCAAAGCGACAGCATCGGCCCTCCCGAGACAAAGATCGAGGGGATGTTGAGCCGCATGGCGGCCATCATCATTCCGGGGACGATTTTATCGCAGTTCGGGATGAACACCAGGCCGTCGAAGCCGTGAGCCTTTGCCATGCACTCGATGCTGTCGGCGATCAGTTCGCGGGAGGCGAGGGAATATTTCATGCCCTCATGCCCCATGGCGATACCGTCGCAAACGCCGATGACGTTGAACTCCATCGGCATACCGCCCGCCATCAGAACGCCGTCTTTCGCCGAGCGGGCGATATTCTGAAGATGAATATGACCCGGTATGACCTCGTTAAACGAATTCACGATGCCGATAAACGGCTTTTTGATTTGCGTATCGGTATAGCCCATGGCTTTCAGCAGCGACCGCTGCGGCGCGCGCTCGATTCCCGATTTAACATTATCGCTTCTCATTAAAATCACCCTTTGTGTGAAGATTTGTCCGTTTTCCGCCGCGCGGCGGAGTATGTATGAGTACGAACGGCACTGGGCACTGCACGGCGCGCCTCATCAGGCACGATGCCCGCTAAATGCTGTGCCGCCGTTCGGTGCCGACTGCCGATCGTACTGATTTTCGGTGAATACCGCGTGGGATTCACCGCGCGGTATCACGCGATACCGTTAGAATTATTCTAGAAAGAATAATTCTAGAATAATTTTGCAAATGCAACTGTGCCGCGCAAACGGCACAGTTGCACAAAACTCTTAGTTGTTGATGAGCTTTTCGTCGTCGTTGTTCCAGCTGTACAGCTTGCGGATCTCTTCGCCGACCTTCTCCGACGGATGCTCCGCCGCGAGCTTTCTCATAGCGCGGAAATGCGCCTGACCGCCGGCAGCCGACATATCCAGCAAAAATTCCTTGGCAAAAGAGCCGTCCTGAATGTTGTGCAGGATCTCTTTCATCTTTGCCTTGGTCTCCTCGGTGATGAGCTTCGGACCGGTGATGTAATCGCCGTATTCCGCAGTGTTGGAGATAGAGTATCTCATTCCCGCAAAGCCCGACTGGTAGATCAGGTCAACGATCAGCTTCATCTCATGGATGCACTCAAAATAGGCGTTTCTCTCGTCGTAGCCTGCTTCCACCAGCGTCTCAAAGCCTGCCTGCATGAGCGCGCAGACGCCGCCGCAAAGAACAGCCTGCTCGCCGAACAGGTCGGTTTCGGTTTCGGTGCGGAAAGTGGTTTCGAGAACGCCCGCGCGGGCGCCGCCGATGCCGAGCGCATAGGCGAGAGCCATCTGCTGTGCCTTGCCTGTATAATCCTGCTCAACGGCAACAAGGCAGGGAACACCCTTGCCCGCCTGATACTCGCTGCGGACGGTGTGACCGGGCCCTTTCGGCGCGATCATGGTAACATCGACAAACGCGGGGGGAACGATCTGACCGAAGTGGATAGCGAAGCCGTGCGCGAACATAAGCATGTTGCCCTCTTCGAGGTTCGGCTCGATATCCTTTTTATACATAGCCGCCTGCTTCTCATCGTTGATCAGAATCATGATGATGTCCGCCTGCTTGGCAGCCTCGGCGGCGGTGAAGACCCGGAGCCCCTGCTTCTCAGCTTTTGCCCAGGATTTGGAACCCTCATAGAGACCGATGATAACGTCGCATCCCGAATCCTTGAGGTTCAGCGCATGAGCGTGACCCTGCGAGCCGTAGCCGATGATGGCGATTTTTTTGCCGTTCAGCAGCGAAAGATCGCAGTCTTCCTGATAAAATATTTTAGCCTTGTTCATTTGAAAAACTCCTTTTAATAATATATTTTCATTATAAAACAAACCGTTATAAAATGAAAGTCTGAATTTGAATATTTTGCCTGTTTCGGATGGTATTTCGGCGGTTTTTAGCCGATTGGGGTAAATCAGCTTTTTAGGCTGGTTTTGCCTCTGTCCATCGCGACGGCTCCCGTGCGGCACATCTCAATAATGCCGAACGGCTTCATCAGCTCGATAAACGCGTCGAGCTTGCCTGTTTCACCGGTGATCTCCATGCAGATCGAGCTTTGCCCGAAGTCGATGATCTTGGCACGGAAAACGTCGATTGCGTTCATAACTTCCTGCCGCGTTTCGGCGGTGGTCGCGACCTTGAGCATGATCAGCTCGCGGGTCATGCTCGACGATTCGGGCATTTCCTTGATCTCCTTGACCTCCTGAATCTTGGAGAGCTGCTTAATCATCTGATCTCTGGCGTAGTCGTCGCCCGTCATGGTGACAGTCATGCGCGAAAAATCCTCGTTTTCGGTGACGCCCACCGTCAGGCTGTCGATGTTGAAGCCGCGGCGCGAGAACATGCCGGAAATGCGGTTGAGCACACCGAATTTATTGGATACGAGCATACCGATAATAAACTTTTTCATAGCGGATCACCTCACTTCAGGATAAGATCGGAAACTGCGGCTCCCGGAGGAACCATGGGAAGAACGCGCTCGTCGCAATGAATACGGCAGTCGATGAGCGCGGTGCCCTCAAAAGCAAATGCCTGCTCCAGAGCGTCTTTTAGCTGATCTTTATTTTCAGCCGAAAAGCCTTTCGCGCCGAATGCTTCGGCCAGTTTGACGAAATCAGTCTTGCGGTCGAGCGTGGTGGAGGAATAGTGATGATTGTAGAACATCGTCTGCCACTGGCGCACCATTCCGAGGACGTTGTTGTTCATCAGCACGATAACCAGCGGAATCTTCTGCGAAACGGCGGTGGCAAGCTCGTTCAGATTCATGCCGAAGCTGCCGTCGCCCGTGAACAGCACAGCGCGGCGCCCCGTGGCAACCGACGCGCCGATTGCCGCGCCCATGCCGAAGCCCATGGTCCCGAGGCCGCCCGAGGTGATAAAGGTGCGCGGTCGGGCAAACGGATACCGCTGGGCGACCCACATCTGATGCTGACCGACGTCGGTGGCAACGGGGGTTTCGGCGTCGGTAAATTCGCTGACAGCGTCGACGATGTCATAGGGGGTGAGCGAACCGACGGGCGCCGCCGAGTTCTTCGCCTCGTAGTCTTTCAGCTCGCCGATACGCGCGCGCCAGTCGGCGTGCGTGCGGGGCGACAGCTGCGCCAGAATCGCTTTCAGCGCGGTTTTTACATCGCAGTTGATTCCCAGCGAGGATTTGATATTTTTATCGATCTCCGCATTATCTACGTCAATATGGATAATGTCGGTATGGCGCGCATACTTCGACTTGTCGCCTGTGGCGCGGTCGGAAAAGCGCACGCCGAGCGCGATGATCAGGTCAGCCTCGGCTTTGGATTTTGTCGCGGCATAGTGACCGTGCATACCGACCATGCCGAGCGCGTTTTCATCGTCGGACGGAATGGCGGACAGCCCCATCAGCGAGAATCCGACGGGCGAGTCGATCATACGGGCGAGGGCCTTGACCTCTTCCTCCGCGTCCGCCGCGATTACGCCGCCGCCGCAGTAGATAAACGGGCGCTCGCATTCATTGATCATGCCGACGGCGCGCGCAATGTCGCCCTCGTCGATGTCGCGCTTGAGCGTGGCGGCCGCGGGCGAAACATTCTCAAACTCCGCCTCGTTGATCTGAACATCCTTCGGGATGTCGACCAATACGGGACCGGGGCGGCCTGAACGCGCGACTAAGAACGCCTCGCGCAGAGTATCGGCAAGCTCGTTTACATCTTTAACAATGTAGTTCTGTTTGGTGACGGGCATGGTGATGCCGACGATATCTACCTCTTGAAACGAGTCCCTGCCGATAAGCGAGCAGGGGACGTTGCCCGTGATCGCGACCAGCGGCACAGAATCGAGATAAGCGTCTGCAATTCCGGTGACGAGATTGGTAGCGCCGGGACCCGAGGTCGCCAGAACAACGCCGACCTTTCCCGTCGATCGGGCATAGCCCTCGGCGGCGTGCGCCGCGCCCTGCTCATGCGCCGACAGAATGTGTTTCACTTTGTCCTGATAATTATACAGTTCATCGTAAATATTGAGAACCTGCCCGCCGGGATAACCGAAAATGGTATCGACGCCCTGTTCGATCAGGGTTTCTATCAGGATTTTTGCTCCGCATAATTTCATAGTGTCGTTTTCCTTTCGAGCGAGATTTGTAAAAAGCCTGCGGTTTAATCGAAAAAGATCAACCACAGGCTGTAAATCAAACTGATATAAGAGTTTAACCAAAAGGCGGTAGGCCTTCTTAGCAGCTTATGGCATAACCTTTCACACCGACGCTCACGACTGTAAGTAGAACGACGGCGCTGATAATTATGGAAATAAGCGCTGAAAGTACGAACATGACCAATAAACTCTCCGTTGTTTTGTTTTGTATAGTTTATCATTAAATTACATCAAATGCAAGCCCAATTCTGCATTTTTTGCGCATGGTGATAAAAAATTTACCTATTATGCAATTTTCGACAATCCAAATATAACATCGTTGTGCAGTTTTACTGAATAAAATACATCAAGTTGCCGCGTTAGTGTAATTTTGTCATGTGGCTGACGGCGGCAAAAGATAAAATTAATCAATTTTTCACTGCAATTTGCAAAATTTATTTAGCGCTTTACTTGACTAATACGATAAAGCGTGCTATAATAGCATCAAACCTATGGACATCCACAGAAAGGCGGATAAGAATGATCACCGAAAAAGATTGCCTGACACTCGAGGAGAAGATGGTTTTTAAGCTCCGTCGCCTGTTTGAGAGCTACGGCTACCGCGGATATAAAATGAGCCGCTTTGAGGAATATGAGCTGTATGCGCAGAACAAAAGCTTTCTGCAAAATGAAAATATCATCACCTTCACCGATCTGAACGGCAAGCTGATGGCGCTCAAGCCCGACGTGACGCTTTCGATCGTGAAAAACACCCTCAGCTCCGACTCGGTCAGCGACACGCGCCTGCATTATAATGAAGAGGTCTTCCGCGCCTCGGAGTCCGACCGCGAGATTCGGCGGATTATGCAGGTGGGCGTTGAGCATATCGGCGAGATCGACCTCTATTCGGTCGCCGAAACGTTGTCGCTTGCCAAGCAGAGCCTCGATCTGATCGACAAAAACAATATTCTCGACATCTCCCACCTCGGGTTTGTTTCGGCGCTGCTCGGCTCGGTTGAGGAGCCGCTGCGCTCTAAGCTGATCGACTGCGTCGCCGCGAAAAATGCGCATGAGATCGCCGATCTTTGCGAAAAGGCGGGGGTCGATTCCGCCCGCGCCGAGGCGATCGCGAAGCTGGCGTCGCTTTATGGTCCATTCGAGCAGACGATTGCCGCCGCGCGGGAGCTGATCGTGAACGAGGAGATGCGCGCCGCCGCCGATGAACTACTGGCTGTGTATGACGTGATGAAGAGCGCGGGGCTTGGCGGCAATGTCAATCTCGATTTTTCGATCGTCAGCGATATGACTTATTATAACGGTGTTATTTTTCAGGGCTATGTGAAAAATTCGCCTGATTATGTGCTCTCGGGCGGCCGATACGATCGCCTGATCGAGCGCATGGGCAAAAAGGGGCTTTCCGCCGTCGGCTTCGCCGTTTATCTCGACTTTGTCGGGATGTATGATACCGCACGCGGCACTGCCGACTGCGACGCGCTGTTTTTATATGATAATGATACCGATGTTTCACAGCTGCTCTGCAGTGTAAAGGAGCGCGCCGACAGGGGAGAGCGCGTGATCTGCTCGCGGGGCAGCGGCGCACTCACCGCGAGGGAAACGATTGATCTGAGGGGGAAGCGGTAATGGAAGATTACATCAATATCGCCCTGCCGAAAGGCAGGCTCGGCGAGAGGGTTTACGATATATTCGAGTCGCTCGGCTACGGATGCGAGGGCATCCGCGAGAACAACCGCAAGCTCATCTTTGAGGATGAGCAAAACCGCGTGCGCTATTTTTGGGTGAAGCCGTCGGACGTTGCAATCTATGTGGAGCGCGGCGCGGCGGACGTCGGCGTGGTCGGCAAGGATATTTTGCTGGAATATGAGCCGGATGTTTACGAGCTGCTCGACCTTAATACCGGTAAATGCCGTATGTGCGTCGCGGGGAAAAAGGGATTTCGCATCGACCACTCCAAAACGCTGCGGGTGGCGACGAAATTTCATCGGATTGCGCGGTCGTATTTTATGAAGCTCGGTCAGGAGATCGAGATTATCAAGCTCAACGGTTCGATCGAGCTTGCGCCGATTCTCGGTATGTCGGACGTGATCGTCGACATCGTCGAAACAGGCACCACGCTGAAAGAAAACAATCTTGAGGTCATCACCGAGTTTGCCGACATCAGCGCGCGGTTTATCGCCAATAAGTCGTCTTTTAAGTTCAAAAACACGCAGATTACTGCAATGAGAGATAAACTCGGACAAAGGGTCCGCTAAGGAGAGCCGAAATGATTAAAACAGTCTATGCAAACAGCATCACCGCCGATCGTGTGATTCCGCGGTATAAAAACAATTCCGATGTCGCCGATATCGTGGCGGACATTATCAAAGACGTGCGCGAAAACGGCGATCGGGCGCTGATCGCCTATGCCGAAAAGTTCGACGGCGCGAGCCTTACCTCGCTCGAGGTGACAAACGAGGAGTTTGACGAGGCGATGGCGCAGGTAGAGCCGGAGTTTATCGACATATTGACCGAGGCGAGGGACAATATTTTCGCGTTTCACAGCCGCCAGCGCAGGGATAACTTCATGGTCAACGACAAGCAGGGCGTTGTGCTCGGGCAGAAGTATCTTCCGCTTGCCAGAGTCGGGCTGTATGTCCCCGGCGGCACGGCGGCTTACCCCTCCAGCGTGCTGATGAACTGCGTCCCCGCGAAGATCGCGGGCGTTCCCGAGATCGTCATGACCACCCCGCCCGATAAAAACGGCAAGGTCAATCCCGCCATTCTTGCCGCCGCGAAGATCGCGGGGGTGGATAAGGTGTATAAGTCGGGCGGCGCGCAGGCGGTCGCCGCTCTCTGTTACGGTACGGAAACAATCGCGCGGGTGGATAAGATCGTCGGCCCCGGCAATGTTTTCGTCGCGGAGGCGAAGCGTCAGGTCTACGGCATGGTCGACATCGACATGATCGCGGGTCCGAGCGAGATTCTGATCGTTGCCGACGGCGGATGCCGCGCGAAAAACGTCGCCGCCGACCTGCTGTCTCAGGCGGAGCATGATAAAAATGCGTCGGCGATTCTGATCACCACCGATAAAGCACTTGCCGCCGAGGTTGCTGAAGAGATTGAGCGCCAGCTCGACGGACTGCTGCGGCGCGATATTGCCCGCGTATCCATTGATAATAACGGCATGATTTTGATCGCCGATTCGATCGAAGAAGCGGTGACGCTTTCGAATGAGATCGCTCCCGAGCATCTGGAGCTTTGCGTGGAGTCGCCGTTTGACTATCTTTCATCGGTTAAAAATGCGGGCTCGGTCTTTCTCGGGCGAAACACACCCGAGTCGCTCGGCGACTATTTCGCGGGTCCGAATCATACGCTTCCCACCAGCGGAACGGCGCGCTTTTCCAGCCCGCTGTCGGTGGACGATTTTATCAAGAAAACACAGTTTATCTATTACACCCCCGAGGCGCTGGGCAGGGTTTCCGACAAGGTCGCGGCTTTCGCCCGCAAGGAGGGGCTGACCGCCCACGCCCGCGCCGCCGAAATACGGTTTGAATAACCGATTTTTTGAGGATATATCCAATGAGCCGATTTATTTCCAAGCGATTTGATACGCTGACCGAATATGTCCCCGGCGAGCAGCCGACCGACATGAAATATATCAAGCTGAATACCAATGAATCCCCGTTTCCGCCTTCGCCGTCGGTGCTTGCCGCCGTTTCAAACGAGGCGGAGAGCCTGAATCTGTATCCCGACCCCGACTGCGCGGCGCTTTGCCGCGCGCTGGCGCAGCTGTTTTCGGTTTCGCCCGAAAATATCACCGTCGGAAACGGGTCGGATGAGATACTGAATTTCTGCTTTTCGGCATACTGCGACAAAGAAAAAGGGGTTGCGTTCCCCGCAATATCCTACGGCTTTTACAGCGTGTTCGCCGAGCTTTACAATCTCGATTATCGGGCGATCGGGCTGGCGGATGATTTTTCGATCGTCCCCGAGGACTATTTTGGACTTGACCGCACGATCGTGATCGCTAATCCGAACGCGCCGACGGGGCTGGCGCTCGGGGTCGGCGATATTCGGCGTATTCTCGAGCATAACCGCGAGGATATTGTGATTATCGACGAGGCGTATGTTGATTTCGGCGCCGAGAGCGTTCTGCCGCTGATTCGCGAGTATGACAATCTCGTGGTGGTCGGTACCTTTTCAAAGTTCCGCTCGCTGGCGGGAGCAAGGCTCGGCTATGCCGCCGCGGCACCCGAACTGATTGCCGATCTGAATAAGCTGCGGTTTTCCACCAACCCCTATAACATCAACCGTGCGACGCTTGCCGCGGGTATCGCCGCCGTGCGCGATAACGATTACTATGTAGAAAACGGCAAAAAAATCGTGCGCACTCGCGAATGGGTAACAAGACAGCTGCGCGAAATGGGGTTCGTGGTTTTGCCGTCGAAGGCGAATTTTGTGTTTGCCAAATACGGCGGTGCTATTTCGGGCAAACAGCTCTATCTTGAGCTGAAATCCCGCGGGATTCTCGTGCGCCATTTTGATCGGCAGGAAATCATCGATTATCTGCGCATCACGATCGGAACGGACGAGCAGATGGACGCGCTGATCGGCGCTCTTCGCGAGATTCTGCGCTGAGAGACGCCGTTTATAATCATAAAGGAGGAGCGCCGTCTATCGGCGCAAACAAATACGATGAGAAGCTCTGAAATTAACCGAAAAACGACCGAAACCGATGTGAAAGTGGCGCTTTCGCTGGACGGACGCGGCAAAGCCGACATCAGCAGCGGATGCGGATTTTTCGATCATATGCTGAATCTGTTTGCCTGCCACTCGGGGTTTGATCTGACCGTCGCCTGCACGGGCGATACATGGGTCGATTATCACCACTCGGTGGAGGATATCGGCATCGCGCTGGGGCAGGCGTTTGCAAACGCGCTCGGTGAAAAGCGCGGCATTGCGCGCTACGGCGACATCATTCTGCCGATGGACGAGGCGCTCATTCTCTGCGCGGCGGACATCTCCGGCAGATCGCATCTGTCTTTCGATCTCGGCGTTCTGCCCGCGAAGATCGGCGATTTTGACACCGAGCTGTGCGAGGAGTTTTTGATCGCGTTTGTGCGAAACAGCGGAATCACCCTGCACCTCAAAAAGCTGGACGGCAAAAACGCGCACCACATCGTCGAGGGCGCTTTCAAGGCGCTGGCGCGCACGCTGAAAAAAGCGGTCTGCATTGCAGACAGCAATAATACGGCGATTCCGTCGTCAAAAGGAGTATTGTAAATGATCGCGATCATCGACTACGGAGTCGGAAACCTTTTTTCGCTGAAAAGCAGTTTTTCCGCGCTGGGGTATGAGGCGGTCGTGACCGCCGACCCCGCTGTGATCGGCAGCGCCGAGCGCATTATCCTGCCGGGGGTTGGCGCGTTCGGCGACGCGGCACAGAAGCTTCGAATCAGCGGGCTGGACGAGGTTATTCGGCGCTCGACGGCGGCGGGCAAGCCGCTGCTCGGCATCTGCCTCGGCATGCAGCTGTTGTTTGAGAGAAGCTATGAATACGGCGAGCATGAGGGGCTTGGGCTGATCGGCGGCGCGGTGCGCCCGATCGCCGATGTGACCGACG
>JBJEQI010000126.1:0-2477 GCA_051881675.1 Acutalibacteraceae bacterium | reverse complement strand
CTGATCGACAACCCCAATATCACCATTGCCGAGATGAATGAGATTCTGCCCGGCCCCGATTTCCCCACAGGCGGCGTGATCATGGGCAGAAGCGGCATCCGCGCCGCTTATTCGACCGGCCGCGGCAGACTTGTCGTGCGCGGACGCACCGAGATCGAGGAGATCAAGAATAATAAGTTCCAGATCGTTATCACCGAGATCCCCTATATGGTCAATAAGCGTATGCTGGTCAAATCCATGGTCGAGCTTGCCGACTCCAAGAAGATCGAGGGCATCGACGACATCGTGGATTATTCCAACCGCGAGGGCATGAAGATCGTTGTCGAGCTGAAAAAAGACGTTAACCCGCAGGTCGTGCTCAATCAGCTGTATAGCTATACCCAGCTTCAGTCGACCTTCGGCGTAATCATGCTGGCGCTGGTCGACGGCGTTCCGAAGATTCTGAGTCTGAAAGAAATGCTCTCCTGCTATGTCAATTATCAGAAAGAGATCGTTTCGCGCCGCACCGCTTATCTGCTGAAAAAGGCGCAGGAAAAAGCGCATATCATCGAGGGATTGAAAATTGCGCTCGATTTTATCGACGAAGTTATCAAAATTATCCGCGCCTCCGCGACGATTGCAGACGCCAAGGCGGCGCTGATCGAGCGCTTCCCGTTGGATGAGATTCAGGCGGGCAAGATCGTCGAGATGCGGCTCGGTCAGCTCACCGGTCTTGAGCGCTCAAAAATCGAGCAGGAACTGGCGGAGCTGCGTGAGAAAATTGCGGATTATACCGACATCCTCGGCGACGAGCATCGCGTTCTTGAGATCGTCAAGGAAGAGGCGCTGAAAGTCCGCGATAAATATGCCGACGATCGCCGCACCGAGATCACCTCGGTCGAGGGCGAGGTGGATATTGAGGACCTTATCCCCGTGGAAGACTGCGTTATGACCCTCACCAAAATGGGGTATATCAAGCGCCTTCCCGCCGATACCTATCGCCTGCAGAACCGCGGCGGCAGGGGCATTATCGGCATGACCACCAAGGAGGAGGACTATGCCGAGCAGATGTTTGTTTGCTCATCGCATGATACGATCCTCTTCTTCTCCAACTACGGCAAGATCTATCACCAGAAAGCCTACCGCGTGCCCGAGGGCTCGCGCACGTCCAAGGGATTGAACATCGTCAATCTGCTGCCGCTTGAGGCGGGAGAAAGCATTACCGCTATGCTGAAGGTGTCTGAGTTTAAGGACGATAATTATTTCTGCATGGTCACTAAGCAGGGAATCATCAAGCGCACGCAGGTCAGTGAATACAGAACCTCGCGCAAGGGCGGCATTATCGCTATTCGTTTGAACGAGGGCGACGAGCTGCGCTGGGTCAAGATGACCTGCGGCGAGGACAATATTATCCTTTCCACGAAAAAGGGTATGGCGATCCGCTTTAACGAGCAGGACGCGCGCCCCTTGGGCAGAACGGCGCACGGCGTGCGCGCGATTCGTCTGCGCAGCGATGACGAGGTCATCGGTATGACGCTGGTCGAGGATGATAAGACTATCCTCACCGTCACCGAAACGGGCTACGGCAGGCGCTCGAGCTTTGAGGATTATCGCCTGCAGTCGAGAGGCGGCATCGGTATCATGAACTATCGGTGCGCGAAATTCGGCGACGTTGCCGAAATCTGCACCGTTAAGCCTGATGACGATCTGATGCTGATCGCGACCGACGGTGTTGTTATCCGCGTTCCCGTCGATTCTATTTCGCTGCTGAACCGTCCCGCCAAGGGCGTGCGCGTTATGAAAGTCAGCGAGGGCGCCAAGCTGATCACCGCCGCTGTGACCGATAAGGTCGAGGAAAGCGCGGACGATGAAGAGCCAAGCGAGAATCCTGCTGCGCCGTCGAGCGGCGCGGCGGGCGATACAGGCGCGGATGCGAGCGAGAACCCCGCTTCCGATGCGGTCGTCAGCGAGAGCGGCGCCGAGGAAGCGATCGATCAGCTGATCACCGCTGCCGATACGCCGATGGATTCCGATGACGGCGATACGATCGGCGATAATATCGACGAATAACGGCATCGGCGATCGGTTGACCGAGTAAAAAAGAATAAATACCCATGCGGATAAGTGCATATTGAGCGGCACGGAGGCTTTCCTGCCGCTCTTTTGCGTGTCAGGCGCAGCAGTGTGGCAACATTGCCGCGGCATTGCGCAGCAAAATACCGCTAAAATGTGGGGTTGAGCCGACAAGCGAGAAAATATTATGAATTTTACCGCTTGATTTTTAAGAAAAATCTTGACAAGCCGCCGCAGTTATGATAAAATAGTTAATGCTCATGAGCGGCAGATGTGCCGCGGCATGATTGGGCATAGCACAAGCCGAAGTGCAACAAATCGGCGACAATTTCATATGCGGGTATGGCGGAATTGGCAGACGCGCTAGATTCAGGTTCTAGTTCTTTCACCGGAGTGCAGGTTCAACTCCTGTTACCCGCACCATC
>JBJEQI010000125.1:0-2479 GCA_051881675.1 Acutalibacteraceae bacterium | reverse complement strand
GGCTCGTCCTTCAGCTTGGCGGCGACCTGCCGCTCAAAGCGCTCCTTCTGATCGATCGGGTCGTTCAGCTCGCTAAACGCGTTGCCGAATTCGGTTGCATTGATAAAATACTCAAACCGCTCGGTGAACGCAGGATCCTCGGGCTTCTTCTTAGCCAGCGGGCTGTTCTCAATGGGATAATCATAAATAAAGGTCGGCTGGATGAGATTCTCCTCAACGAACGCGTCGAACAGCTCCGCCAAAACAGCTCCCTTGGTGGCGTCGGCAGGCACCTCAACGCCCTTTGACTTCGCGCATTCTCTGGCGTCTTCATCCGACTTCCAATCATAATAATCACAGCCGGAATACTTCTTGACCGCCTCGACCATCGTCAGGCGCTCCCAATGCCCCATGTCGATCTCTTTGCCCTGATAGGAGATCACCCTGCTGCCGCAGATCTTCTCCGCGAGCATGGTATTCATCTCCTCAACAAGGTCCATCATGCCGTGATAGTCGGTAAACGCCTGATACAGCTCGATCGTGGTAAACTCGGGGTTGTGCTTGGTGTCCATACCCTCGTTGCGGAAGATTCTGCCCACCTCATACACACGGTGCATACCGCCGACGATCAGCCGCTTCAAATACAGCTCGGTCTCGATGCGCAGATACATATCCATATCCAGCGTATTATGATGCGTCTTGAACGGACGCGCCGCCGCGCCGATCTCGAGCGGAACGAGAATAGGCGTATCGACCTCCAAAAATCCCTTGGAATCGAGGAACGCGCGAATCTCTTTCAAAATCTGCGAACGCTTGACAAAGGTATCGCGCACCTCGGGATTCACGATCAGATCCACATAACGCTGGCGATAGCGGGTGTCGGTATCCTTCAGCCCGTGAAACTTCTCGGGCAGCGGAATCAGCGATTTTGACAGCAGCTGCACCGATGTAGCATGAACGGAGATCTCGCCTGTCTGGGTTTTGAAAACAAAGCCCTCCACGCCGATAATATCGCCGATGTCCCACTTTTTGAACGCGGCATATTCGTCGGTTCCGATGTCGTCGCGGCGGATATACAGCTGAATCCTGCCGCTGCAATCGGCGAGCCCCGCGAAGCTCGCCTTTCCCATCACGCGGCGGGCGACGATACGGCCCGCGAGTCGGACGGTTTTGCCCTCATAGCCCTCGAAATCGCTTTTAATCGAAACGGAGTCGCTGTCGAAATCGTATTTCGTGACGGCATAGGGGTCGCACCCCTCCTGCTGCAAGGCTTTCAGCTTATCACGGCGCACCTTGAGCAGTTCATTTATATCCTGCTCGGGGCCTTGCGTATTTTTCATATTTTCGCTCATGTATATCCGATCCTTTTTACATTTTTACATAGAATTGACTGAAAACCGATCCGCCGCTGTTTTACAGCCGTCGGATCGGGGAAGCGCGCAATCGTTATTTCAGAATTTTGATAATCTTGAACTCCAGATCGCCCGCAGGGGTAGAAGCAACGACGGTTTCGCCCGCTTTATGGCCGATCAGCGCCGCACCGACGGGAGATTCATCCGAAATCTTGCCGTTCATGGGGTCAGCCTCGCTGGAGCCGACGACCTGATACTCGGTTTCTTCATTCATCTCAACATCCAGAATCCGCACCTTAGTACCGGTATTGACGACCTTGGTATTGATCTTGCCCTCATCAATGATCTTAACATTTTTGAGCATTTCCTCCAGCTCGGAAATGCGGGTTTCCATTTTCGCCTGTTCGTTCTTTGCCTCATCATACTCGCTGTTCTCGGAAAGATCTCCGAAAGAGCGGGCAACCTTGATCTTCTCGGCGATCTCGTTGCGCTTCTCGGTTTTGAGGTATTCCAGCTCCTTTTTAAACGCTTCAAGGCCCTGTTTGGTAAGCAATGTTTCTTTCATTATGCGATCATCCTTTCGGTTATTTTCATTTCGCTCTGTCTGAAAACGCACCGCCGTGCGACAATTTATATATATTTGATTATTATATAGTATTCCCGCCGATTTGTCAAGTTTTTGCCGCATAACCGTAAGGGAAGAATCCCGCAGGCGGGCGTATTTTTGAAAAAATGTCGCCCCGCGCCGAAATACGCGGTAAAATATGCAAAAATCCCTTGATATTTTTCCGCCGAGATGATAAAATAATATGTATTATGCGGCGGGCAGGCAAATTCTGCCTAACACTCCGCTTTTATACAAATTTTACATAGGACGGTCAACGCGATGATGAAGAATACCGAAAAAGCTTTTGAAAAGATTGTCGCCCTCTGCAAGGCAAGAGGGTTTATCTTCCCCGGCAGCGATATTTACGGCGGACTTGCCAACACATGGGACTACGGCCCGCTCGGCGCGCGGCTGAAGAATAATATTAAGGATACCTGGCGTAAGCGTTTCATTCAGGAGCGCCGCAACAGCTACGAGGTGGACGCGGATATCCTCATGAACCCCCGCGTTTGGGAGGCGAGCGGTCATGTTTCGAGCTTTT
>JBJEQI010000124.1:6116-10811 GCA_051881675.1 Acutalibacteraceae bacterium | reverse complement strand
CTCTTTATCGACATAGTTCTCGAGGATTCCTTTCGGGTTCTTCGACTCGGGGAGTTTAATGCGGAACTTCACGCCCTCGCGGTGCTTAGTATCTTCCGAACCGAATTCAACATAGAAATCATCGCCCTTTTTGATGATCTTCGAGTCGATAAAGTTCATCTGCGGCGAGCCGATGAAGCCCGCAACGAAGACATTGACAGGATTGTCATACAGATGCTGAGGAGTATCCACCTGCTGAACGATACCGTCTTTCATAACAACGATTCGGTCAGCCATGGTCATAGCCTCGGTCTGGTCGTGAGTTACATAGATAAAGGTGGTGCCAAGACGCTGATGCAGCTTGGTGATCTCGGTCCGCATCTGCGCACGGAGTTTAGCATCCAAGTTGGACAGCGGCTCGTCGAGCAGGAAGACCTGCGGCTCGCGGACGATTGCACGGCCGAGAGCAACACGCTGACGCTGACCGCCCGAAAGAGCCTTCGGCTTTCTGTCGAGCAGGTGAGAGATGTCGAGAATGCGCGCAGCCTCGTCAACGCGGCGCTTGATCTCATCGCGCGGGGTCTTTCTGAGCTTCAGACCGAACGCCATGTTCTCATAAACCGTCATATGCGGATACAGAGCATAGTTCTGGAAAACCATCGCAATATCGCGATCCTTCGGAGCAACGTCGTTTACAAGACGGTCGCCGATGAAAAGCTCACCGTCGGTGATTTCTTCAAGACCTGCGATCATACGGAGAGTTGTCGATTTACCGCAGCCGGACGGACCGACGAAAACGATAAATTCCTTGTCTTTGATCTCAAGGTTGAAATCTTTGACCGCAACAACACCGCCGGGATATTTCTTATAAATTCCTTTGAGTGATAAGCCTGCCATAAATTTAATCCTCCTAAAATACAGTATGATGACTGTTTTTACAACTACTATGATAGCATATAACCCGCAAAATATCAACCCAAAGTTATTCCAAAATATTGATCTCGCCTTTGTGAAAAATTACTATATTTCACCGTTTGGATAAAAACGGTGATCACTATTTTGCAATTTGTTTATGTATTATGCACAAGGGCTCTTTCCGCCTCGGATTTTTCGAGCAGGCGGGCGCCGCCGAGGGGGAGCGAGGTGCCCAGCGTCAGACCGCCGACAGACAGTCGGTTCAGCGCAACGACGCTGCTGCCGACGGCGGCGAACATCCGCTTGACCTGGTGATATTTTCCGCTGTCGACTGAAATGACCGCGCTTTTGCGCTCGGCATCCAGTAATTCGAGATTCAACGCTTTGCAAAACTCGCCGTCGGCGAGCGTTACGCCGCAGAGCAGCTTAAGCTCGCCCTGCTCGCTCAGTGATTCATCAAGCAGCGCCTCATACCGTTTCACAACGTGCTTTTTCGGCGAGGTGACGCGGTGCGCAAAATCGCCGTCGTTGGTGATGAGCAGCAGCCCTGTCGTATCCTTGTCCAGCCTGCCGACAGTGAACAAATCGCGCCTGAACAGCTCCTGCGGCAGCAGGTTGATCACCGATTCAGGCTCGTCGGCGGCGGTGCAGACGCAGCCCGCGGGCTTATTCATCATAATGTAAACCTTGTCGCGCCAGCAGTACTCCACGCCGTCGACCGAAATGATCGCGCCCTCGAGGTCGGTTTTTAGCTCGGGGCGGGTGATAACATCGCCGTTGATCAGCACTTCGCCGCGCCGCATCGCCTTGCGCACATCGGTGCGCGATATGCCGCTGAGCAGCGAAACCGCCTTATCCGCCCGCATTACATTGTTTGCCATAGCCGTTCATCCTTTTTAACTGCTTTTCTGCCCGAATCCGAGCCCCGTGCCCTCGAGATTGAATCCGTGCATAAACCCGCCGACGGCAGTCGAATGAATGTCGCCGCCGATGATCTTATCCTCGCAAACGATCAGGCTGGCGTAAACATATTCGCTGTTTTCGGGGTAGTTGACGATTTTGATGGTATAAATCGTCACCGTTTTGCCCTTGTAAGGCGCAAGATCGCACCCCTGATCGGTCTGTATCGCATTATAAGCGGTATACACATCGTCAAATTCCGTCGGAATCACGCTGGTTTTGTATTCTTCGCCGCTGTCATCCGCCTGCCAGCCGAACTGCGCCAAAAAGGCGATGCGCTCTGCGGCAGTTTTGCCCGACGCAGTCAGCTGCTTCTTTTGCGGGGCAAGCCGCACCGCCGCGATGACGGTCAAAGGGATGAGCACTGCGATGATGACCACCGCGACCCGCAGTTTTGTGATTTTTGCCGTAAATCCGAACATGACCGACATCCCTCTCCCGAAAAATAAAAATCATCGGTAAAGTATATGCCGGACATATCCGAAAATAGTAGTATAATTTGATTTTATGGAATCTTATTCAAAAAATGCGCTGAAGGCGCGGTACGCCATATACAGATCGAACTTGGCGATCACTTCAAACGGCGCGTGCATCGAAAGCACGGGAACGCCGAGATCAATGGTATCTACATCGAGATTGGCAATATACATGGCGACCGTTCCGCCGCCGCCCGCGTCGACTTTGCCCAGCTCGCCCGTCTGCCAGATGATTTTGCGGTCGTTGAGCATCTTTCGAATCTCGCCCATATATTCGGCGTTGGCGTCGGAAGTGCCGCTCTTGCCGCGCGAGCCGGTATACTTCATGATGCAGACGCCGTGGTTACAAGAGGCGCTGTTCGCCTTTTCGGCAACGTCCGGGTAGGTGGGGTCATATGCCGCGGTAACGTCCGCCGACAGGCACTTGGAGTGGCGAAGCACGTCGTATCCGTCGGCACCCTGCGCCTTGGCGATGTCGTTGATGAAATTGACCATATAGGCGCTTTGCAGACCTGTGTTGCCCTCCGAGCCGATCTCCTCCTTGTCGGTCAGCACGGTCAGCGCGGTGTATTCAGGTTCTTTAGCTTTCAGCGCCGCCATCAGCGCGGGATAGGCGCAGACGCGGTCGTCATGACCGTAGCCGCCGATCAGCGAACGGTCAAAACCGATGTCGCAGGCGTCGAACGCGGGCACAAACTCCAGCTCCGCGCTTTCAAAATCACCCTCGGTGATGCCGTATTTCTCAAAAAGAATGTTCATGATGTTCAGCTTGACCGCCTGCGATTCGCTGTCATCGTTGAACGGGCGCGAACCGATCAGAATATTCAGTTCCTCGCCTTTGATTCCCGCGCCGAGCGTGCGCTTGGACTGCTCAGCGGCAAGGTGGGGGAGAAGATCGGTGATGACAAATTTCGGCTCATCCGGCTTTTCGCCGATCGATACATCAACGCGGCTGCCGTCGGCGCGGATGATCACGCCGTACATCGCCAGCGGCGTAACCGTCCACTGATATTTCTTGATTCCGCCGTAGTAATGCGTTTTAAACAGCGCCAGTTCATCCGCCTCATACAGCGGATTCGGCTTTAAGTCGATGCGCGGGGAGTCGATATGAGCCGCCGCGATGCGAACGCCCTCTTTCAGCGGCTTTTGACCGAACACGCAAAGAATAACGGCTTTTTCGCGGTGCAGATAATAGACCTTGTCGCCCGCTGAATATTTCTTTTCGGGGTCAAATTCCTCAAAACCGTGTTCGCGCGCGGATTTGACGGCGTTTGCCGCAAAAAGCCGCTCGGTCTTTGAAGCATTGAGGAACTGAACATACCCCGCGGCAAACTTGTCGGTGTCGGCAATATCCTTCTTCTTTGCCCTAAAATAACCGTTTTTGTTACTGCGCAGCAGTTTTTCGCGCAGCTCCTCGGTTTTGGATTTTTTCTCTGCCATAAAAAATTACTTCCTTTCGGTAAAATACAATACAGCAACCGGCATATCGTCGGCAAAAATCAGATTAGCCCTGCGTCGCGCAGACGCTTGATATAACTATTATTGTGCAAAAACTCATACTTATCCCGAATTTTCATCACGCGCTCGTTATAGGCGTTGGTTTCCTTATAGGGCGTGGCGGAAATGGTCTTGCCGTCGCTTGAATACGCGCTGTCGTTCAGCCATTTGTTGACGATGCCGCGCCCCGCATGATAGGCGCACAGCGCGGTCTTTACATCGCCGAATTCGGCAAGATGAAGCTTCAGCAGATACACGCCGTGGCGGATGTTGATTTCGGGGTCATAGAGATCCTCCTGCGAGTAGGACTCGTCGCCGAGCTTTGTCTGCACCCAGTCGAATGTTTCAGGGGTTAATTGCATCAGCCCGATCGCGCCGACTTTTGATACAGCGTCGGGATCAAACGAGCTTTCGCATTTGATTACCGCGTAGACAAGATCGCGGTCCACGCCGTATTCATCGGCATATTTTTCGACAAACTCACTGTATCCGTCGGGATAAATGACCGTTTGTATTTTAATATAGGAAATCACAGCCGCCGCTGCCGCGATCAGAATGATCAGCAGCGCCGCCAGTCTTTTAATAAATTTCAATTATTTCTCCTCGGCGTTCTTCATAGCACGGAGCCGATCGATGCAAAAGCGAATCGCCTTTGCGACCTCGGCTTCCAGTTCGTCGGTCGTTCCGTTGTTGTTAATAATATAGTCGGAGTGTTTAACAAAAAAGTCGTTGTCAAGCTGGCAGGCGAGACGATCGTCCGCGCGGCATTCGTTAATATTATCCCGTCGCGAGATACGCGAGCGAAGCAGTTCATCGTCCGCCGTGACCGAAACGATCAGGTCGCACATTTTATCAAAGCCGCTTTCAA
>JBJEQI010000124.1:0-6016 GCA_051881675.1 Acutalibacteraceae bacterium | reverse complement strand
TCGTCCGCCGTGACCGAAACGATCAGGTCGCACATTTTATCAAAGCCGCTTTCAAACAGCTGAGACGCGTCAACCACAATAACGGTGTGTCCTGCTTTTGAATAGTTTTCGATGGTTTTATTCATATCCTCCAATATATAGGAGTGAGTGATACGGTTCAGAAGCTCGGTTTTGCTTTTGTCCGAAAAAGCGATCGCCGCGAGCTTTTTGCGGTTCAGCGAGCCGTCCGCATTGATAATGCCGTCGCCGAAATAATTTTTCAGCTGTGCAAGGCAGGGCGAGCCGGGTTTGACAACCTTGCGCGCGGTGTTGTCGCAGTTCAGAACAGGAATTCCTTTCAGCATCAAAAGGTTGGAGACAGTCGTTTTACCGGCTCCCGATCGACCGGTAAGACCGATAATAGTAATATTCTTCATAAATCAGCAGACCTCAAACGCAGTCCGGCTCCCTTCAAATTAATGCGCCCGAAACCGATCGGGCAGGCAATGCCGGGAAGTGGATAGTGCCTATGGGTAATCTTTGCGTATGTTTTGTTACAACATGCGGGTGATTCACCCTGTTTTAAGCGGTTTATGTAACGCGAACCACGCTGAATCCCGCCGAACGAAGCAGACGGTTGAGAACAGCGAGACCCACGCCGCATGAATCGGGCATTCTGGCATAAATCGTTTCGGCGCCCAGCTCATCGAAGCGCCGAAGCGCCGAAAACAGCGCCGCCGCCTGCGAGCTGCCGTCTTTCTCGCCGCCGTAGGAGAGAAAGGGCACTTTCATTCTCGCGCAGTCCTCTTCAAAGCAAAGGGCAAACACGCGCTCTCCCGCGATTCCGTTGACAAAATCGGCGTAGCCGTCGCTGTCGGCGTCTACGATAATCACATTGGCACGGGGAGAGTAGTGTTTATATTTCATGCCGGGGGAGGCGGGCTTTTCGCCCTCTTTTAAGGGATGAAGCACCGCGTCGTCCACCTCTATTTTGCCGATGACCGACTCGATCTGCTCGACGGTGACAAACCCCGGGCGCAGCAGCCGCGGCGGGTCAGTCGTACAGAGCAGAACGGTCGATTCCAACCCCACGGAACACTCGCCGCCGTCGAGAACAGCGTCGACGCGCCCGTCGAGATCGGCAATGCAGTGCGCGGCGCTCACGGGGCTGACCCCGCCCGACAGATTCGCGCTGGGAGCCGCCAGCGGCAGACCGGCTGCGGCGATGATCGCACGGGCGATCTCGTTTTGCGGCATACGCACCGCGACGGTGTCGCCACCGCAGGTAACGGCAGGCGCCACGGCGTCGGATTTTTTCATAATCATGGTCAGCGGGCCGGGCCAGAACTTTTCGGCAAGCGCCGTCACGCACGCGGGAATTTCGCGGACCAGCGGTGAAAGCCCGCTCATATCGGCAATATGCACGATCAGCGGGTTATCCTGCGCTCTGCCTTTGGCGGCAAAGATGCTTTTCACCGCATCCTCATCCAGCGCATTCGCCGCAAGACCGTAGACCGTTTCGGTCGGGATCGCGACCAGCCCGCCGCTTTTCAGAATCTCTGCCGCGGCGGCAATATCCTCGCGGCTGTTTGTTAATATTTTCGTATCCATTCTTTCCGTATCCTTGTAAGCAGTGATCATTGACCGTCGGCAGCCTTCAGCTTTTCGGCGCGGTCGGCGGTGATGAGCGCGTCGATCAGCTCATCCAGCTCGCCGTTGAGAATCTGCTCAAGACGGTGGGTTGTCAGCCCGATGCGGTGATCGGTAATGCGCGACTGCGGGAAATTATAGGTGCGGATGCGCTCGCTGCGGTCGCCGCTGCCGATCAGTGATTTGCGGGTGTCGGCAATTTCCTTTTGCTGCTCGCGCTGCATATTGTCGAACAGGCGCGAACGCAGCACCATCAGCGCTTTTTCCTTGTTTTTGTGCTGACTGCGTTCATCCTGACATTCCACCACCATGCCCGTCGGCAGATGGGTCACGCGGATAGCGGAGCTGGTCTTGTTGACCTTTTGCCCGCCCGCGCCCGATGAACGAAAGGTGTCGATCTGCAAGTCGGCGGGATTTAACTCCAGCTCGACCTCGTCCGCCTCGGGCAAGACGGCGACAGTGACCGCCGAGGTGTGTATGCGCCCCTGTGATTCCGTCTGCGGCACGCGCTGAACACGGTGACCTCCGCTTTCAAATTTCAGCCGCGAATAGGCGCCCTCGCCGCGTATTTCAAAGCTGACTTCCTTATAGCCGCCGAGCTCGGTTTCGTTCGCAGAAACGATCTCGAAATGCCAGCGGCGGGACTCGGCGTACATCATATACATCCGCATCAGATCGGCGGCAAACAGCGCCGCTTCGTCGCCGCCCGCGCCGCCGCGAATCTCCACAATAACCGATTTATCGTCGTTCGGATCGTGCGGCAAAAGCAGAATTTTCAGCTCCTCCGCCGCGGTTTCGAGGCGGGCGGAATTCTGCTTGATCTCGTCGTCAAGCAGCTCGCGGAATTCCTTATCCAGACCGCCCTCGCCGAGCATCTCTTTCGCGTCGGCAAGCGCGCGGCGAATCTGCTCGTATTCGCGGTATTTTTCCACAACGGGGGTGAGCTGCTTTGCCTCGCGCATCAGCGCGGTGTATTTCTCGCGGTCGGCGATAACGTCGGGCTGCATGATTTCGCTCTGCACCCGCTCGAAGCGCTCCTCGACCTGTTTTAATTTATCAAACATAGCATAATCTCCTCAAACTCAAAGCATCCGTATCACAAAGCAGCGGCGCTATGACTCGGGATTACGCGTGATCTTTTTAATGTTTTTCTCGGCTTTGGCGCGCGGGAGCATGACCTCGTGACCGCAGGCGACGCATTTAATGCGAAAATCCATCCCCGTGCGAAGCACGAGAAACTGATTGTTGTTGCCGCAGGGATGCGGTTTTTTCATATGAAGAATATCTCCGACGCGTACGTCCGTAACGATCACCACACAAACTAAACTCACACTGCCGCATAACCGCGGGCGTGAAACTCTCTTTAGTACTATTATATATCACGCGTGAGCGTTTTTCAAACATATTTTGTAAAATAATTAAAAAATATCATAAATCGTTAAAAAACAGTTGAATTTTGCGCAATTTTCTGCCATAATATATTAAATAAGTTATGATTGGAGAATCACATTTGGATTTTGAGAAATTAGCGGAGCTTTTGTTTCCGAATGTCGACAAATCAACCGAGTATTATGAGCAGCTGTATCCCGCGCGCGATCTGCCCGAGGGCGCGGTCGTCACGCGCATGGCACCCAGCCCAACAGGATTCGTCCACCTCGGCAATCTCGTTATGGGTCTGACCGCCGAGCGCATGGCGCACCAGTCGGGGGGAATCCTGTATCTTCGCATTGAGGATACCGACGCGAAACGCGAGGTGGAGGGAGCCGCCGAGGCGCTGATTCATGCGCTCAGGGAATATAACATTCAGTTCGATGAGGGCGCGACTGCCGACGGCGATAACGGCGCATACGGCCCGTATAAGCAGCGTCAGCGACGCGAAATCTATCACGCATTTGCCAAAAAGCTGGTTTTAGAGGGCAAGGCATACCCTTGCTTCTGCACGGAGGACGAGCTTCGCGTCATGCACGAGAAGCAGGAGGCGGAGAAAGCCAATTTCGGCTACTACGGCAAGTGGGCGATCTGGCGCGACCGCTCTTTTGAAGAGATCGAGGCGAAGATCAAGGCGGGCGAGCCGTATGTTCTGCGTTTCCGCTCCGAGGGATCGGTCGAGCATAAGATCAAGTTCACCGACCTGATCAAGGGGCAGCTGGAGCTTACCGAAAACGATATTGACCATGTTCTGCTCAAGAGTGACGGCATCCCGACCTATCATTTTGCTCACGCGGTCGACGATCACCTCATGCGCACCACCCACGTCGTGCGCGACGATTCGTGGCTGTCGACTCTGCCGTTTCATTTGCAGCTGTTTGCGGCGCTCGGCTTCAAGCCGCCGAAATATCTGCATATCGGCCCGCTGATGAAGATGGACGGAACCTCTAAGCGCAAGCTTTCCAAGCGAAAAGACCCCGAGCTTGCCGTCGCGTATTACAGGCAGGAGGGATTCCCCGCCGAATCCGTTTATGAATATCTGATGACGGTGCTCAATTCCAACTTTGAGGACTGGCGCCGCGCGGACAGAACCGCCGACGCGGACAAGTTCAAATTCTCCTATAAAAAGATGAATCCCGCCGGCTCGCTGTTCGACCGCGACAAGCTCTGCGACGTGTCGAAGAACGTGATCTCCTGCTTCACCGCCGATTATGTTTTGGAATGTGTGTTGCGCTGGGCCGAGGAGTTCGACCCCGCGTTTTACAGTGCGCTGGACGCTCATCGGGATACCGCCGAAGCATTTTTCGCCATCGGCAGGGGCGGCAAAAAACCGCGCAAGGACTTTGCCCGCTGGAGCGAGGTCCCCGATCATATCGGCTATATGTTCGATGTAACCTATCAGCCGTGCTTTGAGCTCCCCGAGAACATTTCAAAGCAGGACGCGTCGGAAATCCTTCAAAAATACATCGAGATTTATGATGAAAACGACGACGGCAACGCTTGGTTTGACAAGGTCAAGTCTATCTGCGCTCCGCTCGGCTTTTCTCCCGACGTGCGCGCTTATAAAGAAAATCCCGACGGCTTCAAGGGTCACGTCGGCGACGTGTCGAACGTGCTTCGCCTCGCCGTTACCGGCAAAACCACCACCCCCGATCTCTGCACGATCATGAAACTGCTCGGAAAAGAGCGCTGCATCGCCCGCATGAGGGCGCATATCTGACAAAAGCGCTCGAATCAATCTCTTATGAAAGGCATATAACTTATGGAAAATATCACCGCAAAGGAATCGGAAAATTTTATCCACCGCCTGATCAACGAAGACCTGGCCAACGGCGTGTATTCCAAGGTCCACACCCGTTTTCCTCCCGAGCCGAACGGCTATCTTCATATCGGTCATGCCAAGGCGATCGCCGTTGATTTCGGCACCGCAGAGAAATACGGCGGCGTGTGCGACCTGCGCTTTGACGATACCAACCCGATCAAGGAAGACGCCGAATACGTCAATTCGATCATCGAGGACGTGGAGTGGCTCATCGGCAGAAAGATCGAAAACGTGGTCTATGCGTCGGATTATTTTGACGTCATGCACGACTGCGCGATCAAGCTGATCAAAATGGGCAAGGCGTATGTCGATGATCTGACTGCCGCCGAGATCAGCGCCTATCGCGGCGATTTCAATACCCCGGGCAAAGACAGCCCCTACCGCAATCGCTCAATTGAGGAAAACCTCGATCTTTTTGCGCGCATGACGGCGGGCGAATTCGGCGACGGTGAAAAGTGCCTTCGCGCCAAGATCGACATGGATTCGCCGAACGTTTATCTGCGCGACCCCGTTATCTACCGCATACTCAATATGCCGCATCACCATGTCGGTGATAAGTGGCACGTTTATCCCGTATACGATTTCGCGCAGGCGATCGCCGACGCGGCGGAGGGCGTGACTTTCTCGCTGTGTACACTGGAATTTGAAGATCGCCGCCCGATCTACGACTGGACTCTCCGTGAGCTGAATACACTGCATCTCTGGGAGGAGCCGCCGCGTCAGATCGAGTTTGCGCGCATGAATCTCAGCTACACCATCACCAGCAAGCGACGCTGTATCCGCCTGATCACCGATCATCTCGTCAGCGGGTGGGACGATCCCCGCATGGCGACTCTGTGCGGTATGCGCCGCCGCGGCTATCCCGCCGCCGCGATCCGCGACTTTGTCGAAAAGATCGGCGTTTCCAAGGCGAACAGCGTGATCGACTATTCGCTGCTCGAATCCTGCGTGCGTGATAATCTCAATCAAAACGCCGCCCGCACCATGGCGGTGCTCGACCCTGTTTTGGTGGTTGTGGATAACTATGAAGAGGGCAGGCGTGAGGATATTTCGGTGCCTGTTAATCCGAATAAGCCCGAGCTCGGTAGTTTTACCGTTCCGTTTACCAAGCGTCTGTATATCGAGCGCGAGGACTTC